>NZ_JBPQTW010000168.1:0-15494 GCF_051386535.1 Streptomyces sp. URMC 127 | reverse complement strand
GTGCTTGGGGGCGGGATCCGTGGGGGCGGCTTTGTCTTGATTTTTGTCTTGATCGGCCATGGGCGCAGTGTGCCTCGGCGGCGGAGGCACTGTCGTCCGGATATCGGCTCCACGGATCTCCGCTCCACGGATCTCCGCTCCACGGATCTCCGCTCCACGGCCGTGGAGCCTCAGGATCGGTCCGGCCGGGAGGCCTCAGGCCCGCCCCTCCGGCAGAGGATCGTGCCGGATGCGCCCGGCCGGAACGCCCTCCGCGGTCAGCCGGGCCACGAGTGGTCCGGCCAGCTCCGGCGGGCCGCTCACGAAGGCCAGGTGCCGCGACCAGTCGCCGTGCCCCGCGACGACGTCGGCCAGCGCCCCGTACTCGCCCCGGCGCGGCCCCTCACCGAGCACCTGCGTGACCCGCAACCACGGGTAGCGGCGGCGCAGCTCCGACGGCGACTCCCCGTCGTACAGCGCGGAGGGGTGCCGCACTCCGAGGAACAGGTGGACGCTGCGCTGCGCGACCCTGCCCGCGGCCAGCTCCTGCAGCAGTGCCTTGACCGCGGCCCAGCCGGTGCCGCCCGCGACGAGCAGCAGGTCTTCCGCGAGGTCGCTGTCGTTCAGCGTCATCGTGCCGCCGGGCGGGCCGAGCCGCAGCGTGTCGCCGGCGCGGGTGCCCGTCACGAGGGCCTCGCTGACGCCTCCGCGGCCCGTCAGTTTCACGTGGAACTCCAGCTCGCCGTCCGGGCGGGGCGCGCAGGCGAGCGAGTACTGCCGCCACGCCTGCGGCAGGAGCGGCGAGGCCACCGCGGCGTACTGCCCGGCCCGGTACGGGTACGGCTCGTGCGGCCGTACGCGCAGGACGGCGAGGTCCGCGCGGCGTAAGTCGTGCGCCGTGACCGTGGCCTGCCAGGCCGCGGGCTCGCCGAGGGCGGCCTCCGCGCCCTCGACCATGGCCGCCACCGCGAAGCGCAGCATGCGCACCCACGCCCGCTCCAGCCCCTCGTGCCAGCGCGGGCCCGCCGTGCGGCGCAGCGCCTCGCACAGCGCGGCCTCGAACGCCCGGTAGTGCGCGGGCCGTACGCCCAGCTTGCGGTGGTCGCGGCCGAGGCGGGTGAAGGTGGCCGCGACGGCGTCGGGGTCGTGGAGGTTCTCGATCAGGTACCAGAAGATCGCTTCGAGGTGCTTGCGCTGGAACTCCATCGACTCCGGGAAGAGGCGCCGGAGGAAGGGCCGGTGCGCGAACATCGCGTCGTAGAGGTGGGCGATCAAGTCCTCGAAGGGCGTGACGAGTTCGAGGTGCTCGGTGATGACGCGCTGGTCGGCGGCGCCGTCGTACGGCTGCTGCGGTGCCCCCGCCGTGGCCCCCGCCGCTCCGGCACCCTCCGCCGCCTGCCGCCCGGCTCCCGAGAGGGCTCCCGAGGGGGCTCCCGAAGGGGAGAGCAGCCGCCTGCGGAGCCGCATGGCGTCGTGCCGGGCGAGCAGCGAGTGGTACGTGTCGTTGACGGTGTTCACGAGTGGGCAGCTCCTCGACGGCTCCTCGCACACGGGCTGGGGCGGGCCAGTATGGCAACCGCCCGGGGGGACCGCCCGGCCCTGGTCAGCAGGGCCGTTCGGCCCTATCGGCGGGGTGCGCGGCCGGTGTGAGCTGGGTGCGCGGTCCGTTGCGGCCGGGCCCGGCGGCGGAGCCCGCACCCTGGTGCGAGGCGCCCTTGCCGGGCCCGGACATACTGCCTCGTATGGACCGAATCGATACGGAAACAGCTGCGCCGGTCGTGCCGTTGCGCGTGTTCATCCTCGACGACCACGAGGTGGTCCGCCGCGGCGTCCGTGACCTCCTCGAAGCGGAGGCGGACATCGAGGTCGTGGGGGAGGCGGCCACGGGCCGGGAGGCCCTGGCGCGCGTCCCGGCGTCGCGCCCGCACGTGGCCGTCCTGGACGTGCGCCTGGGGGAGAGCGGGACGGAGGGCGGCGATCACGGCGGCATCGAGGTGTGCCGCGAACTGCGCGCCCGCATGCCGGATCTTGCCTGCCTGATGCTGACGTCCTTCGACGACGACGAGGCGCTCTTCGACGCCATCATGGCGGGTGCGGCGGGCTATGTCCTCAAGCAGATCAACGGCTCGGAGCTGGTGTCGGCGGTGCGGACGGTGGCCACGGGCAAGTCGACGCTCGACCCGCGGACGGCCTCGCGGGTGATGGACCGGCTGCGGGCGCCGCGCGAGCCGGAGGCGCCCGAGGCGTCGGAGCTCGACAGCCTCTCGCCGCGGGAGCGGGAGATCCTCGACCTCATAGGCGAAGGATTGACGAATCGTCAGATCGCGGACCGGCTCTTCCTCGCCGAGAAGACGGTGAAGAACCGGATCTCGTCCATCCTGGCGAAGCTGGGGGTGGGGCGGAGGGTGCAGGCGGCGGTGATAGCGGGCCGGACGAAGAAGGGGGCGTAGCTCGTAGCACCTCCGGTACGGGCCGTCGTATCGGCGTATCAGTCGGGCAGTGGCACGCTCCACACGATCCGGGTGCCGCCGCCCTCGGGCGTCTCCACGGCCAGCCGGCCGCCGTGCAGCTCCGCGCGGGAGAGCATGTTGGCCAGCCCGCCGCGCCGCGGGGCGGAACCGACGCCCACGCCGTCGTCCGTGACCGTGAGCGTGGCCCGCTCGGCCACCGTCAGCATGACCTCCACGCGGCGGGCCGAGGCGTGCCGGGCCGCGTTGCTGAGCGCCTCCGCCGCGACGGCCAGGATCTGCTCGGCCAGCTCGGCGGGGACGTCGGTGTCGGCCGGACCCTCGATCCGCAGGGCGGGAGCGAAGCCCAGCGTCCGCGTGGCCGCCTGCACCGCCTCGGCCATGCCGCGGCGCAGGCTCGGGCCGCCGCCGCGGCCGTCCCCGGCCGTCCGCAGGCCGAAGATGGTCGACCGGATGATCTGGATGGTCGTGTCCAGGTCGTCGACGGCCCGGCCGACGCGCTCGACGGCCTCCGGCCGGTCGATGAGGCGCGTCGCGCTCTGCAGCGTCATGCCGGTGGCGAAGAGCCGCTGGATGGCCAGATCGTGCAGGTCGCGGGCGATGCGGTCGCGGTCGTGGAGGACGGCGAGCTCTTCGGACTCGGCGCGGCGCTGGGCGAGTTCGAGGGCGATGGCGGCCTGGTCGGCGAAGCCGGATATGAGCTTGGCTTCGGTCTCGTCGAAGGGCGGGCGCCCGGCGCGGCGGCGCAGCAGCAGCGCGCGGCGGGCACCGTCGCCGGTCCGGAGGGGAACGGAGACGGCGGCGGCGTCCGGACCGGGAGGGCACTCATCCTCCGCGTCCATCACAACGGCGCTGTCAGCGTCAGCGATCTCCATGGCCCGCTCGGCGATGAGCTCCAGCGCGGCGTCCTCGTCCGTGCCCGACAGCAGGCTGCGGGTGATCTCGCCGAGCGCCTGCAGCCAGCGCTCGCGGCGGCGGCTCTCGTGGTACATGCGGGCGTTGTCGATGGCGACGCCCGCGGCGATGGACAGGGTGCTCAGCACGGCCTCGTCGTCCGCGTCGAAGGCCGCGCCGCCCCGCTTCTCGGTGAGGTAGAGGTTGCCGAAGACCTCGTCGCGGACGCGGACCGGCACGCCGAGGAAGGTGCGCATGGGCGGGTGGTGCTCGGGGAACCCATAGCTGCGCGGGTGCCGCGTGAGGTCGGTGAGCCGCAGCGGGGCGGGGTTGTGGATGAGCTCGCCGAGGATGCCGCGCCCGCAGGGGGTGCGGCCGATGCGCGCGGTGAGCTCCTCGGACATGCCGACCGGCAGGAACTCCGAGAGCGTCTGCCCGTCGCCGACGATGCCGAGGGCGCCGTACTCGGCATCGGTGAGGGTGACGGCCGCCTCGACGATGCCGTGGAGCACCTGGGGCAGTTCGAGGCCGTGCCCGACGCTCATGACGGCGTCGAGGAGACCGCGCATGCGCTCGGCCGACGGTAAGTGCGCGGACTGCTGACCGGCGACGTGCTGATCAATGGCTTGATCTGCGGTTTCCGTCATGAGTGCTCCCCTGCCGAGTGCCTGCCCAGCAGCGTACGGCACCTGTGCGACAGGGCCCGGCCGGCTGTGGAAAACGGGACCGTACGGCCCTGGGCACGGAGGTGCGGCGCCGGTGATGCTGTGGACGGCCGGGAGGAGCCCCACGGCCCGCCCCCGTACCGAAGGCTCCTCCCGGGCCGTCCCGCGGAGCTCACCCACCGGCTTCGAGTGTGCCTACGGGCCGTGCGGGAACACGGCGTGGAGGGGCGCGTGACGACCGCTGAGGTTGGCGCGTGACGACCGCTTGGGCCGCTTGGGACGGCGCGTGATGACCGCCGGGGAAGCGGGAGAGGAGCCTGACGCTGATGAAGGCCGTGATCTGCGGCGGCGGGATCGCCGGACTGGGCCTCGCCCGGTGCCTCGGCGACCGCGGCTGGGACGTGGTGGTCCTGGAGAAGGCCCCCGCCCTCCGCACCCAGGGCTACATGATCGACTTCTTCGGTCCGGGCTACACGGCGGCCGAGGAGCTGGGCCTGCGGCCACGGCTGCACGAGCTCGGCTACGACGTGGACGAGCTCCGCTACGTGGACGAGAACGGCCACCGGCGGGCGGGGATGACGTACGCGACCCTGAACCGCGCCGTCGGCGGCCGTCTGATCAGCATCATGCGGCCGGACCTGGAACGGGCGCTGTACGAGAGACTGCCCGCGCATGTCGACGTACGGTTCGGGACCACGCTCAAGGCGGTCGCCGGCCACGATTCCGGCGCGGCTGTCACGCTCGACGACGGCACGTGCCTCGAAGCCGATGTCGTCGTCGGTGCGGACGGTGTCCACTCGGCCGTACGGCGTCTCGTCTTCACCGGATCCACCGGAGGAGCGGACGCAGGCGCGGCAGCCTCAGAGGACGACGACGCGCGCCATGTGCGCCACCTCGGCTTCCACACCGCCGCGTTCATCTTCGAGGACACGGAGATCCACGCCGCCTGCCGGGGCAGCTTCGTCCTGACCGACACGACCGACCGGCAGATGGGCTTCTACGCCCTGCGTGACGGCCGCGTGGCCGCGTTCGCCGTTCACCGGACGGCCGACCCCGGCCTGCCCGGCGACCCCCGGGAGGCCCTGCGCAAGGAGTACGGAGGGCTCGGCTGGGTCGTACCGCGAGCGCTGCGCGCGTGCCCGCCCGGCGACGAGGTGTACTACGACCAGGTCGCCCAGACCGAGGTGCCGTGCTGGAGCCGGGGGAGGGTGACCCTCGTCGGCGACGCCTGCTACGCGGTATCCCTCCTCGCCGGCCAGGGCGCCTCCCTCGGCCTTGCCGGCGCCCGCGTGCTCGCGGAGCAACTGGCCGAGGAACCGTCGGTCACGACGGCACTGCGGCGGTACGAGGACCAGTGGCGGCCCGTGGTCACGGAGAAGCAGCGCGCGGCGCGCAAGGGCGTGCGCTGGTTCCTGCCCCGCTCGCAGGGCGAACTGCGCGCGCGACGCCTCGCGTTGCGCGCCGCCCGGCTGCCGGGCGTGGGCCGGTACCTGGCATCGGCGCTGACGGGCAGGTCCCGGGGGATCTTCGGCGGGGGCTGAGGACGGCCGGGGCCCGGTTCAGGCCGGACCGACGGGCTGAACGGCCACGTCGAGCGCGGCGCCGGCGGGGCGCGGCTCGCCGCGGAAGACCTGGCCGGCGTGCCAGGAACGATGGTCGTCCGCGACGGGGCGGGCGCCCGGCTGAGGCCCGATGAGCGGCCGGCCCGCGAGCGCCACGACGTGCTCCCGGGCCGCGGGACTGCGGCCGACGAAGTGCTGTGACACCAGGATCCGGTGCCCGTCGCCGATGCCGAGGACCCCCTTGTCGAAGAGCCTGTGGTGCAGCGAGCAGAGGCACAGCCCGTTGTCGACGTCGTCCGGGCCGCCGAACGCCCACCAGCGCACGTGCGCGGCCTCCAGGCCGACCGGCACCGTGCCGATCCTGCCGTCGTAGCCGCAGAAGGCGCACTGGTACTCGTAGGCGGTCAGGACCAGCTCCCGCATGCGCCGGTCCCGCTGCCGCAGGGCGCCCGCGCGCTGCCCGCTCTCCGCCGGCTCCAGCTCCAGGCCGACGGCTTCGCAGAGCTCGCTGTGGAGCGACGGCGGGAAGTTCAGGTCGAGCAGCGCCCGCGCCAGCCGCCCGAGCAACGACGGCTCCCGCCGCAACGCCACCCGCAACTCCGCCGCCAGCCGCCCGGCCGCCCCCGTGGCCCGCAACTCCCGCACCCCGGTGCCGGGACTGCCGGCCCCGCGATCGGTGCGCACCTCCCACACTCCGTCGGCGGCGAGGTGGTGGAAGGGGTACGCGGGCGTCGTCCTGTTGGAGGGCCCGTACTCGGCGAGCAGCCGCTTGAGGTCCTCCTCCACGGCGCTGTACCGCAGCTCCCCGGCGGCGTCCTGCTGAAACCGGCCGAGGGCGTACAGGAACAGCAGCGGCTTGTGCGGGGCCCGGACTCCGCTTCTACTCCACTGCCGCAGGTTCGCGGTGCGCTCAAGCCAGTCCATGACGGGTGAGCGTAACGGGGCTCCATCGAACGCTGGTACGGAGATGGCGGGGTGGATACGGAGGGGGGTGGTGCTTGGGGGCCCGGCCCGTACGGGGAGTGTCGGACGAGCAGGGCCGGACGGGCGCCGGTCGGACGGGTCAGACGAGCAGGGCCGGCGGGCACCGGTCAGACGGGCCAGACGGGCCAGATGGGTCAGATGGGTCAGACGGGCAGAGTCCACCGGTTGACCAGCAGCCGCGCCCGCTCCGCGTCGTCGGCGAACACCAGCACCTGATGGCGCCACTGCGGATGCTCGGGCCGCTGCCGCCGCCGCCCGATGCGCATGCGCAGCCACCGGGGGCGGACCGGAACGGGGGCGGCAGTGGAGCGGATGCCGCAGGCGCCGAGGAAGGCGCGGACCTCTGCCGCCGCCTCCGTGGTGGCGACGCGCGCCACCGGCACGAGCAGGCCGTACGGGTAGCGGCAACGCCCGGTCAGCGGTGACCTTCCACCGGGATCTGCTGCTTCTCGTGGTGGTGGTGCTCCTCCAGGGCGGCCCGGTACTCCTCCACGGTCGGCTTCGGGATCTGGCCGCCCGGCCCGAAGTACGCCTGCGAGAGCCTGACCCGCAGCCGCTCCGTCCAGCCGGCCTTGCGGGGGACGCCGTTCTCGTCCACCGTCCGCGGTGCTTCGAGGGGCCGGGGCTGGTCGTGCGCGGTGAGGAAATGCCGGTCTTCCTGCACCAGCGGCTCGTGGACCTCCACGTACTCTCCGTGCGGCAGCCGCGTGATGACGCCGGACTCCCGCCCGTGCAGGACCTTCTCGCGATCGCGGCGCTGAAGGCCCAGGCACCAGCGGTGGGTGACGATGTAGACCAGTACGGGCACCACGAAGAAACCGATGCGGACGAACCACGTGATCGCGTTGATCGAGAGGTGGAAGTGCGTCGCGAAGAGGTCGTTGCCGCCGCCGATGAGCAGCAGCGCGTATTCGGCGATCCAGGCCGCGCCGAACGCCGTACGGCGCGGGTTGTTGCGCGGCCGTTCGGTCACGTGGTGTTCGCGTTTGTCGCCGGTGAGCCATGCCTCGAAGAAGGGATAGAGCCAGATCGCCAGGAAAATGCTCGGGAAGACGAGCAGCGGGATCAGCACGCCGAGCACGAGGGTGTGCCCGAGGAAATTGATTTCCCAGCCGGGCATCACGCGGATGAGCCCCTCGGAGAAGCCCATGTACCAGTCGGGCTGGGCATCGGTGGTGACCTGGTCCGGCCGGTAGGGCCCGTAGGCCCAGATGGGGTTGACCTGGGCGATGGCCGAGAACGCCGCGGTGATTCCGGTCGTGAGGAAGAAGAAGCCGCCCGCCTTCGCCATGTAGACCGGCATGAGGGGCAGGCCCACGACGTTGCTGTTCCTCCGGCCGGCCCCGTGCCCCTGCGTGTGCTTGTGGTAGAAGACCAGGATCAGGTGGGCCACCAGCAGAGCCGCCATGATGCCCGGGATCAGCAGCACGTGGACGGTGAAGAGCCGGGGCACCCAGATGTGCCCGGGGTACTCCCCGCCGAAGATGAACATCACCAGATAGGTGCCGATGACCGGCAGCGACAGGATCGCGCCCTCCATGAACCGGATGCCCGTGCCGGACAGCAGGTCGTCGGGGAGCGAGTAGCCCATGAAGCCGTCGAACATACCGAGGATCAGCAGCCCCGCGCCGCACAGCCAGCTGATCTCGCGTGGTTTGCGGAAGGCGCCGGTGAAGAAGACGCGCATCATGTGCACGAGCATTGCCATGACGAAGATCAGCGCGGCCCAGTGGTGCAGCTGCCGCAGCAGAAGCCCGCCGCGGACGTCGAAGCTGATGTCGAGCGTGGACTTGTACGCCTGCGACATCAGAATGCCGCTCAGCGGTGTGTACCTGCCGTCATAGACGACCTCGTCCATGCTCGGCTTGAAGAACATCGTCAGATAGACACCGGTGACGATGATGAGGAGGAACGAGTAGAGCGCGACCTCCCCCAGCATGAAGGACCAGTGGTCGGGGAAGATCTTCCGGAGATTCGTCTTGGCGAGCGAGTAGATGCCGAGCCGGCCGTCGGCCCAGTTCGCCAGCCGTTCGCCCCGGGATTCCCGGGCAGCGGGTGCCGGTTTGCCGGCAGGAGTTCCGGCGGAGGGCCCCTGCGTGTTCGTCATGCGCCGCACTCCTGCGTACCCGAATAATCATCCGAAATCGACATGGATGTGATCACGGTCACATCTTCCATTGCTTTGCGGCATAACGCAGGATTTGCAGGGGAGTGTCGGCCGACCGGGTCCCCTGGGGTGCCTTCGAGAGGCGCCGCGTCCGGCGCGCGCCGGGAAACGGCCGAAGCCGGTGGGTGTGGCCGGCGAATGTGCTGGTAGCCGGTGGCCGCCCCCTCGGAGCTGCGCGCTTCGGTGACTGAAAACCCACTACTGCCGGTGATCACGTCCGGACGGACTGTCGGTGGTGCGTGCTCTCATAAAACCTGCGTGCGGACGTGCCAATGACCGTGCGGGGAGGGGGAGTTTCTTGTGCCGGTGCAGGTAAAGGTGCGCGAGCGGGGCGGTGTACTCCTTCCGCCGGGCGGCGCCCGGTGAGCCGCCGTCCGGTACGGCGTACGGCCCGGCGTACGCCCCGGCGGCGTGTGTCCCGCCGGTCCGGGAAGAGGGACCAGCAGGCCGGTCTGCTGGTGGCCGCGGTCGTGGCGGTAGGGCTGGTGGCTGCCGCTGTCCAGTGGCTGTTAGCGCACTGGTGGATCCTCCTCCTCGTGGCTGTCGCCGCCGCTGTCGCCGGTGGCCTCCGGCTGCAGCGGGCGCGGCAGCGGGCCGAGTGGGCACGCGTCCGGGCGCAGGCCCTGCGGATGCGCATCGCCGAGCTCGACGCACTGGATCACCGCGCCTTCGAGTTCGCCATACGGGACTTGATGCGGCGGGACGGTTGCCGGGCAGAGCGGCTCGGCGGTGCGGGGGACAACGCCTGCGACGTGCGTGCCGTCGACCCGGCCGGTCGTGTCTGGGCGATCCAGTGCAAACACCGGCGGGACGGAGACCGGGGCTCCGCCGTCGGTGTCGGGGTGCTGCAGCAGGTCAACGGCACCGCTCGCCAGATCCACGGGGCGGACATCGCGGTCGTCCTCACCAACGGCCGCTTCACCTCCAAGGCCGTCCCCTGGGGGCAGGAGCACCGCATCCACCTCGTCGATCGCCGCTTGCTCGGCGAGTGGGCAGCCGGCTACCGCCCCCTGTGGGACCTCCTGAACCACATCCCACCCGCCCACCGCCCGACGGCCCTGCCCTGACGCGCGGGGGAGGAGGACAAGTGATGGAGAGAGGACTCGTCGGGTGACCATCAACGTGGCACTCCTGCTGGCCGTCATCATCGTCGTGAGACTGCGCCGGCGCACAGAAGCCCGAAGCCGGTTCGACGAGAAGCTCACCGTGGTCATTGTGCTGGTGTTCGGCGTGCTGATCGCTCCGACCAGCTTCGGCCAAGGGCTGCTCAACGCCGTGGGCCAGCTCGCCCGAAGCATCTCGCAGGCCGGCGGCTTCTGAGCGGAGCCGGAGCCGTCCGCGAGCGGGGCATCGATTGATCTTCCCTGCCGCCGGAAAACGACGAGGCCCGCCCGGCTGGGCGAGTGTGAAGGATACGAGATTCGAACTCTTGGGTGGTTCCCCTCAACACGCTTGCCACGTGTTCGTATGGGGGTTCGGCAGGGGTCGTAGGTTTCCTGACCTGCGGCAGAGTGAGGGGCCGCCGGGAAACCGGCGGGCCCTCACGCAATATCGAGACTAGCGGGGGATACCGAGTTCCTTCAGGTATGTGAGGCGTGCTTTTATCCCTGCGGAGAAGTGGCGCCAGTCGAGGCTCTCGACCAATTCGATCGGCTTCGGGGTTTCAGCCGAGGACGTGACGTAGCACGCGGCATCGTAGAGCTGCTCGGCCATGAGCCTCTCGCAGAAGATCCCGAACCGGTCCTGGTACGAGGTTCCGTGCCAGATCTCATCGGCGGGGAGGGCGCCCTTTGCCGTCTTGACCGGCCTCCGGGACCCTTCGCCGTCCTGCATGATGAAGAAGTAGCCCAGCCAGGGCTTCTCCTTGGGGTACAGCTCGGCGAGGGCAGCTCGACGCAGGTCTACAGCGCTGCCCAGCGCCTCTTCGACCCTGTTGTTGTAGTTGTTGCCGTACGACGGCCCGCCCAGCGCCTTCAGCTCGAACGCCGCCACGAGGACGTTGTCGTGGACGACCACGAGGTCCCACTGCTTCTGCGGCCGGTAGTAACCGGGCAGCTCAAGGCCCTGTGACTTGGTGACGCGGATGCTCGAAGCTGGGTAGTCGGCGTCCAGGAAGAACTTCGCCAATAGTGTCGCGATGGCGTCGAAGTGCTTGCCGCCCCGGACTGTGCCAGCTGTGCCGGCCCCTACCGCGTCCCGGATGGCGGACTGCTCGTTCTGCAGTTTCTTGGCACCCCAGTACGCCGCGATGGCGTCTTCGAAGTCTTGGCGGGTAACCGTCAAGATCTGTTCCTCCTAGTCAGGCAGCTCGGCGAGCCCGTAGACACGCAAAGCGGCCTCGGTGGCGGCCTCCCTATCCCGCTTGTCGAAGGCTTCGGCGAGAGCGGCTTGGTCGCCTTCGCTGATCGTCGCTGGGTCCGGCACCCGGATCTTTCGGAGGTACTGGGCTTGGAAGCGGAGGGTTCCCCCGCGCATCTTGACCGCGTACGCCTCCACGAACGCTTCCGCGACCTTGGACAGCAGCAGGCCACCGAGTACGCGCATGTCCCAGACGTCCGAGACGATGAAGTACAGGTTGTGGTGAGGGTACAGGCCGCCTTCGTCGAGGACCGGGTGGATCCTCAGCTTCATGTCTGGAAACAGCAGCTTCTGACGGCGGGTGAGCTGGTGGTCGACCTTGTCGATGGTCTTGTACCAGCGCTGTGGCTGCTTGACCGCGACGTAGCGCTTGCGCAGGGCCTCGCCGTGCTTCTCGAAGTAGGAGGCGAGACGCGGATACGCGTCGAGGTCGACCAGGTCGCCGCTGGCCGTCCAGGGGTTTACCAGGTGTGTGCCGTTCCAGTCGAGGGTGCCGCTGGTGGTATCGCGGACCATGGCGATGGGGAGCAGCCGGTCGTCTTCGACCAAGTCCTTGTCCTTGGTGAGGAAGACCTTGTCGGCGCCGGTGGCAATGCCAATACCGACCTTCGTTCCCGTCCGGGTGTCTTCAAGGAGTTGGAAGCGCTCGGTGAGGTGCTCAAGGCTCGCGAGCCTGGCCGGTGAAGCAGCTGGCCACGAGGCCTCATCCGGGAACCAGTGCGGCATGCGAGCGGCTTGGTAGGAAGCCGTGGCGACCGTCGACGGCTCACCCTCCAGGTACCAGTTGACGAAGTCTCGCGCCTGCTCCGCTCCGAAGGACCGGTTCGTGTCTGCGGCGACCGCTGCGCCCTGAGGCTTGTTCGAGATGAGGGTGATCGCGGGGTAGGCCGAAACCTGATCGTCGAAGGCGTCGACATCGTGCACCACGAGGGCGAGGTCCATGCTGAAGTGCTTGGTCACCAGCTGCCTCAGCCGCCGGCCGTACTGGTTCCGCATCCAGCGATCGGCGCAGATGAATCCCAGCTGGCCGCCGTGGTTGAGGCTACGTAGGGCTACTTCGTAGAAGCCGATGTAGATGTCGGCCCGGCCACCCATCGTGGAGCAGGCTCGGCGGTAAGCGGCCATCCGGTCGTCGGGAACGTCTTCAAGCCGGATATACGGAGGGTTGCCGACGACGTAGTCGGCGCGATGCTCGGCGTCTGATTGCAGCAGGTAGTCGCCCTGCCTCACCCACGCTGTAGCGACCTTCCTCGCATTCTTCGGCTCCCAACCCTCTTCTCGCAACGTTTCCGTGATCAGAGCCCGGCTCTGCTCTACGTTGCGACCCAGCAGGTCGAAGGCGCGGACGGCGTCGATTGCGTCGGTGATGGGGCGCTGGTGTGCATGGCATGCCGCACTGATTCGGGATGCGACGACGGTCAAGAATGCGCCGCCGCCGCAGGCCGGCTCCACGAGCTTCAGATCGCAGAGGTCCTTGTCTGCTGTGTAGCCGAGAAGGTCCAGGATGAGCTCGACCACCCAGGCACGCGTGAATACCTCACCGTGCTGCACGGCCTTTTGCAGAGACTTGGGAAGGGAGAGGTCGTCCGTGCTGAACAGCGCGATAGTTGCCACCCAAGGACAGTACCGCTCGGGCCCCTCGAGGCATCACTTCTATCCACAGGGAGTAGTCGTTCAATAACACGACTGCCGCATGTCGGTGCGTCCGGTGAACCGATGACGGCCGAACCGCCGCCTGAGATCATCGACGGATGACGAAGGACGGGGAAGGCAGTGTGGCACTCCGCCGACTGCTGGGTGGTATCACTGCTCTGCTCAGCGATCGGACCACGCACAAGACGCTGACCGAGACCTTCACCGTCCTGTGCATGCCGCAAGTCGATGAAGGGTCGAAGCGCGAGCGCGTCGAGCGCAGCTTCGCCCAAGTTCCAGACAGCGATCTCCTCCGGCTCGCCGAGCGCTTCCTAGAGACGCAGAGCGTCGACGCCTCGACCCGCAACCAGCTCCAGGACGCGCTCTGGGCCGAGGCGTCGCCGCCGGAGATCCCCATGCGGACCCGCCGCGAGCTGGCCGGGGCCATCGATCCGGCAGTCCTGGTGCGGCACGCAGCCCGGTCCATGGCAATGTTGGAGCGATTCTGGGTCCTGGACGACGACCTCCTCGCCGCGTGGTCCTTCTCTACCAACACGAGGAGCCTGCGAGCCCGTGTAGAACGGCACGTCATCCGCAACCCGGACTGGTCGGCCGAGGACCTCTTCGAGGCGCTGGGCGCATTCGAAGCAGGCGACGCCAGGTTCGCCCGCTTCCTCGAGGCCACTGTCGCCGCGGACGTGCTTCTCGACGAGACTGCACAGCGCCACCTGACGGATGCGATGAACGAGCACCTTCGCACGGCGGCGCTCGAGCTTAGGGAGACGGGAACGGACGGCGGCTACCCACGCTTCACCCTGGTTCCCACCCAGCTTGCCCATACACGGCGCCCGAAGAACGTTATCTTCGCCTCACCCACGAAACCCGACATCCGTTTCCGCTCCGCCGTGGACAACGACATCGAGCTCGTCGGCAGCGACGCCCTGGTCTACGACCGCACCGTCTCCGACGGCGGCATCCGCTGGCGCGACCTGCAGGCCTGGTGGCAGGAGACCCAGCAGATAGCCAACGACAGCGAGGCCAAGAACACCCTCTACGCGCGGCTCCGCAGCAGCCTGCCCAGCAACTCTCCCGGGCAGCGGAACCTCTTCGACTGTTACCACCAGATCCTCAAATCCGAGGTTTACGACATGCCCGCGCTCCTGCCCGAGGTATGGCTGCACTGGGATCCCAAGACGGTCAAGGAACGAGGCACCCAGGCCCTCCTGCGCTTCCGCATGGACTTCCTGCTCCTGCTGCCCCACGGCCAACGGGTCGTCCTCGAAGTCGACGGATCCCAGCACTACACCCGCGATCACGGCCGGATACCCGACACCTCCAAATACGCAGAGATGATGGCCGGCGACCGGGACCTCAAACTCAGAGGCTACGAGGTGTACCGCTTCGGACACGACGAACTATGCGACGAATCCGCAGCTCACAAGGTCCTGGAGCGGTTCCTCCCAGAGTTCCTGCGACGGTACGGTGTGATCAGCTAGCTGGGGCGTTCTCCGTCTAGCGAGGCCCACGGGGCGCGTCGGTCAGGTCGCCTCCGTCGCACCGAGGCGGCCAGCTGCAGTGGTGTCCTACCCCCGCTTTGTCATTCATTGCGGGCTCTCGGGTAAAGGAGACGGTCTCTGCGATGCCCGGGTGGTAGCCGTCCGAGGTGGTCACCACGAGTGCGCAGCGCGGCTAGATCCATGAGAGGTTCCAGGTGCGGCCGCCACAGTTTGTCCTGGAACGCGGCTTCCACGACGATCCTGACCCCGGCGCTGAGGAGGGGTCTCGCCGAGTCTCCTGAATGAAGCCAACAAACGCCGACACAGTGCCTGTAGACAACGAGTACCTGAAGCTGCGCCGCAACCGTCTCCGGCCCAAGTACGAGCACGGGTGCGCGGAGGCCTCGCCGTGCGGCCGGAAGGCGGGGGTACTGCCCGGACCGGATACAGGTCCGGCGTGAGACCAAGAACACGAAGTCGAGAGCGGGCCGCCGCGCGGTGCCGCTCCCGGGCCCGCTGGTTGCCATGCTCCGATCGCACGCCGAGGCGCAGGCGCGCGAGCGCGAGGCTGCCGGCAACCTGTGGGTCGAGTCGGACTACGTGTTCACCAAGCCGCTTGGGGGCCCACTGATCCCGAACACGGACTACCACGACTGGAAGCGGCTCCTCGAAGACGCACGGGTGTGGGAGGGCCGCCTGCACGACGCCCGGCACACCGCCGCGACCGTGCTCATGCTGCTCGGCGTCCCGGACCGCGTCATCGACCAGATCATGGGCTGGGAGCCGGGCACCGCCGCGCGCATGCGGGCCCGCTACCTCCACGTGCCCGACGCGATGCTCAAGGACGTGGCCCGGAAGATCGCCGATGCCATCTGGGGACGCCCGGAAACGCCCTCTGTGGACAAAAACCAGGACAACGAGGGTCCCGCAGCATGACGAAGGGCCCCGCTGAAGATCAGCGGGGCCCTCATCTGCCCTGGTGGGCGAGTGCGGAGGATACGAGATTCGAACTCGTGAGGGGTTGCCCCCAACACGCTTTCCAAGCGTGCGCCCTAGGCCTCTAGGCGAATCCTCCGCCGCAAACAATACAAGACGCGGAGGGGTGCTCGCGAACACGTGGTCGCGGGGGTCGGTCCGAGGGGTCCGGGGTGGCTGAGCACCCCGCGCGATCCGCTAGGCTGGGGGCAAGCCCCTCACGTGGCGCTATCTGACTGAACTCCCCCAGGGCCGGAAGGCAGCAAGGGTAGGTCGGCTCTGGCGGGTGCGTGGGGGGCCCTTGTGTTTCCGGG
>NZ_JBPQTW010000167.1:0-15530 GCF_051386535.1 Streptomyces sp. URMC 127 | reverse complement strand
GTCGCGGGGCGGCTGCGGTTGGTGGGGTGTGGGCGCCGTACTCCTGCCGTCGCAGATGTGGATGCGTGAGGGGATCTTGCCCTGCTGTTGTGGCTGAGGGAGTGTCGGCCTGCTGTCGTGATGTGGTTGCGCCCGTCGTGAGCGTGCCGCCCAGGTTGGTGCCGTCGTGTGGCCCAGGCGCGCGGCAACAGCTGTCCCCGCACCCCGCCGACACGCCGCAGCGCCCCTCCTGCGGGGTCTACCTGTGGGCTACCGCGCATGGCATTGATCTGAGGCCTCAGGCGCCTCTGTTCACCTGCACCTGTTCCACAAAGGAACAGCACTCCACTCCTGTGTCCGTGTCCGTACGGGACGAACTGCGGGTGAAGGTGGCCGAGGTCAATCATCGGAGCAGGCGGGAGCACGGCTTCGCGTAAGTCGTCGGTCAATGCGGTTGCCCCGCCTGCGCACCTTCGGGGCGCAGGCGGGGGCCTCGGAGTCAGTGGAGCGGCAGCAGCCAGTGGGCTTCGTCGCGGTAGTCCGTCGGGGCGCAGGTGAAGTCCAGGGTGGTCGCGTCCGGTGGGGCGTTGGTGTGCATCTTCACCGTCACCTTCTCGTGGGGTGCGAGCTCCTTCGGGAACCAGGGGTGCTGACTGTCCCACTTCGGGCTCATGGGACCAGTGGGCGTGAGGCTGCCCGGCATGAGTTTCTGTTCGCTCCTGATTCCGTTCCAGGCCAGCTTGACGGGCTTGCCCTGGTCGTTGACGTAGGTCACCGCGAACTCGTAGGTCATCTCGCCCTTCACCAGGGCGACGTCACCCGGGAGGTTCGGGACGCGGCGGGCCTTGCTCACCGTCACCCGGACACCGTCCCGGTAGCGCGCCGTTCCGCCCGGGTTCAGCGGCGTCTCGTACTTGCCGCCCCTGGAGACCAGATCCTCCGGCCTTTCGTCGAGGTGGGACAGGCCGTCGATGAACCAGATCGTCAGGCCCAGGCAGGCAGCCGTAACCGTGGCGCCCAGGGAGATACCGATGAGCGCCGGGACGCGTTCATCCGCCTTGTCCTGCTTCACCCTCCTCCACCCGATCGCGCCGCAGACCGTCGCGGCCAGGCCGAGCGGAATGGCCAGCGGAATGCCCCAGAGCGTGCCGGCAGTCAGCACCGCCATCACGGCCAGTCCCAGTGCCGTCATGCCGATGCCATTGGGTCGCTTCGGCGTGAGGTCGGGGAGGTCCGGCGGCGGCTTCGTCTTCATGAGGCGATCACACCTCGGGGCGTACCTTTCCCGGGAGTGCGTGCTCACTCAATCCGGCCTGAGTAGCCCTACTCAGGAACCCAGAGGCCGTGGCGGGATTCGAACCCACGTAACTCGCTTTGCAGGCGAGCCCCTGAACCACTCGGGCACACGGCCAAGTTGTGCCAATGACCGTCACCGTACGGGCCTGCCCGCACGCCTTCAACGGTTCTCTTCGCGCCGCAACGCGACTGCCATTTGCCGTTCACACCGCCTCCGGGTCGTACCCCCGTTCCAGGAACGACTCCACCACCGGGCGGAAGAGGTCCGGCTCGTCCACCCACGGGTAGTGGCCCACGCCGTGCAGCGTGCGGACCGACGCCCTGCCAGAAGCCGGCGCGGGGGACCGGGCCGAGCTGGTCGGGTTCGCGGGCGGCGTGGGCGCGCTGGGGGGCGTCCCAGCGGCCGTAGCCCATGGGGGCCGCGCGGAGCAGCAGGCTGCGGACCTGGTTCAGGTCGGCGGTCGTGGGGAGGGTGTGCACGGCCACGTACGCGTCCGTCCACCAGTCCTCCGTCGCGCGGGACTCGAAGATCTCCTCGGCGTCGTCCGGCAGCTGCCCCTGGAGCCGCGAGCCGGGGGTGACGAGGATCAGCCGGGTGAGGCGGTCGCCGTGCTGTGCCGCGTACGCCTGGGCCGTCGCGCACGCCGCGTCGTGGGCGAGCAGGGCGAAGGTCTCCAGGCCCAGGTGCGCGCGGAGGGACTCCAGGTCCTCGGCGAGCGCCGGGAAGGCGTACCCCCACGGCTCGGGCGAGGGCGGCGAGGCCCCCGTGCCGCGGCTGTCCGGGATGACGAGCGTGCGGTGGGCGTCCAGGCCGCCCAGGTCGCCGAGGTACTCGGCGTCCCTGCCCGGGCCGCCCGCCAGGCACACCAGCGGTGCGCCCCGGGTCTCCGCGGGTCCCTCCAGCACCCGGTAGCTCAGTTCCACTCCGTCGTACGATGCGTATTGCGGCATAAGTCCGCCTTGTCTGTTCCGTCCGGTAACGCAGAAGCTACCCCTCGCCTATCACCCCGCTATCCCAAATTCCGCTTATGATTCCCGCGTGTTCGATTCGCGGCACATCAAGACGTTCCACGCGGTGGTCACGGCCGGTTCGTACTCCGCGGCCGCCCGCCTGCTCGGCTACACGCAGCCCGCGATCACCCAGCAGATGAAGGCGCTGGAGCGTTCCGTCGGCACGCCGCTGTTCACCCGCGTCGGCCGCCGGATGCGGCTCACCGAGGCCGGCGAGGCGCTCGCCCGGCACGCCGAGACCATCCTCGACAGCCTCACGGCCGCCCAGCAGCAGATGAGTTCGCTGACCCGGCTGCGCGCCGGACGGGTCCGGGTCTGCGCCTTCCCCAGCGCGAGCGCCACGCTCATACCCGAGGCGCTCGCCCGGCTCGCCGCCGAGCACCCGGGCATCCGCGTCGAGCTCCTGGAGGGCGAGCCGCCCGACTCGATCCGCCGCCTCGTGCGCGGCGAGTGCGACATCACCCTCGCCTTCACCTACCCCGGCCTGCACGAACAGGTCCCCGAGGAGCTCGTCGAGATACCGCTCATGGAGGACCAGCTGACGGTCCTGATGCCCATAGGGCACCCCCTCGCCCGCCGCCGCGCCGTCCAGCTCGCCGACCTGGCCGAGGAGCGCTGGATCGCCGGCTGCCTGCGCTGCCGCACCAACTTCCTCCACGAGTGCGCCGAGGTCGGCTTCGCGCCCGACATCGCCTTCACCACCGACGACAACCTCGTCGTCCAGTCCCTCGTCGCCGAGGGTCTCGGCATCGCGATGATGCCCGGCCTCGTGCTGTCCTTCATGCGCCACGACCGGATCACCGGGCGCGCCCTCGACCCGGCCTCCCGCCGCCAGGTCTCGGCGTACGTGCTCCGCGACCACCTGCGGATCCCGGCGACCGCACTCGTCCTGGACGAGCTCAAGGCGGTCGCCGCCCGGCGCGTCGGCTGCTGACCGGGCGACGGGTGGGGTGGTTCGTGAAGACGGTGGCCGGCTCGTAAGGACGGCGGTCGGTCCGTAAAAGTGACGGCCGACCCGTAAAGGCGACGGCCGAACCGTAAACCGGACCGCCGATTCATAAGCGCTCTTTGGGTTCCGGCCAAAAGACTGTCGTTGGACCCGCCGGACCGCCCACCCCGACCCTGCACTCATGACCACTCCCACAGCAGCCCCGACGACCGCGCGCCTCGCCCAACTCGTCGACGACGTCCGGGAAGCCGTAGGCCGTGGCCTGCCGCCCGACACGACGGCCTACCTCGTCGGTGAGCGGCTCGCCGCCCACCTCGGCGCCGGCGACCTCCTCACCGCCGAACAGCAGGAGGGCGACCCCGACCGCTACCGGCAGCACATCCTGCACGCCGAGCACGACGGCAGCTTCTCGATCGTCGCCCTCGTGTGGCTGCCCGGCCAGCAGACCGCCATCCACGACCACGTCTCCTGGTGCGTCACCGGCGTCCACGAGGGCACCGAGAGCGAGCGCCGCTACCGCCTCGTGCCCGACGGCACCACCGCCCGCCTCGTCGCCACCGAGGACGTCGTCAACCACCAGGGCGACGTGTGCGGCTTCGCCCCGCCCGGCGACATCCACCGCGTCCGCAACGCCTGTACGGCCAAGGCGATCTCCCTGCACATCTACGGTGCCGACATCTCCCGCCTGGGCTCCAGCGTCCGGCGCGTCTACGAGCTCCCGGCCGACGAGCTCTGATGGCCCTCCTCACCGAACGCCTCGCCGAACGGCGGACGGGGGCACCGCCGCGGTCCGCCCCCGGCCCGCTCCCCGGCCTCGCCACGGCCGCCGCGGGCGTGGCCGCCGCCTGGGCCGTGCACCTGCTCGTGCCCGCCGTCCCCATGCTCACCGCCGCCGTCGTCCTCGGCATCGCCGCCGCCCACGCGCCCGGCGTACGGACCTGGGTGCGCGGCGCCGCCCGGCCCGGCCTCACCCTGGCCGGCAAGCGGCTGATGCGGATCGGCGTCGTCCTGCTCGGGCTCAAGCTCGGCCTCGACGACGTCCTCGGACTCGGCTGGGCCACCGTCGCCATGGTGATCGCCGTCGTGGCCGCCACCTTCGCCGGCACGCTCTGGCTCGGCCGCCGGCTCGGGCTCCGCGGCGACCAGCCGCTCCTCATCGCCACCGGCTACTCGATCTGCGGCGCTTCGGCGATCGGCGCGGTCAGCGAGGTCTCCGGCAGCGACGAGGAGGACGTGGCGACGTCCGTCGCCCTGGTGACGCTGTGCGGCACCCTCGCCATCGCCGTCCTGCCGCTGCTGCACCACCCGCTGGGCCTGGACGACGCGCAGTTCGGCCGCTGGGTCGGCGCCGGCGTGCACGACGTCGGCCAGGTCGTGGCCACGGCCCAGACCGCCGGGCCCGTGGCGCTCACCGACGCCGTCCTCGTCAAGCTGATGCGCGTGGCGCTGCTCGCGCCGCTCGTCGCGGCGGTGGCCGTGTCCGTACGCAAGCGGCGCCGGGGCCCGGTGAAGGCTTCCGGCAAGCGGCCCCCGCTCGTCCCCCTCTTCGTGCTCGGCTTCCTCGCCATGGTCGTCGTCCGCACCACCGGCTGGGTCCCGGCCGCCGGCCTCGACCTCGCCGCGCACGCCCAGGAGCTGCTCCTCGCCGCCGCCCTCTTCGGGCTCGGCAGCGCCGTCCACCTGCCGTCGCTGGTGCGTACGGGCGGGCGGGTCGCCGCGCTGGGCCTGTGCTCGTGGGTCGTGATCGCGGGGGCCTCGTATGGCGGTGTCCTCCTGACGACCTGAGCCTTGCGGCTTGCGGCACACAGCTTCCTGCCCCTCGGGGCGCCCCGTGCGGCGGGAGCGCCCCGAGGGGCAGGAGTGTTTAGGACCCAGGTCCGACCCCATCGGGACACAAGTCCGACCTCATCTCGTCCCCTCGGCAGGCGCCGGAAGCGCCCGCCCTCCGTACGCTCCATAAATATGACCGCAGCCGACCCCGTGGCCCCGCAGACCGCCGCCACTACGCACGACGACCCGGCGGACGGCATACTCGGCCGCCGTCACCGGGCGCTGACCCTGGGCATCATCTCCGTCGTCTCGCTCATCGCCTTCGAGGCGAGCGCCGTCAACACCGCGATGCCCGTCGCCGCCCGCGCCCTCGACGGCATCGGCCTCTACGCCCTCGCCTTCTCCGCCTTCTTCACCGCGAGCCTCTTCGCGATGACCCTGTCGGGGGAGTGGTGCGACCGCTCCGGCCCCCTCGTCCCGCTCTTCACCGGCATCGCCGCCTTCGGCACCGGCCTGGTGATCGCGGGCTCGGCGCAGAGCATGTGGATGTTCGTCGCCGGCCGCGGCGTGCAGGGGACCGGCGGCGGGCTGGTGATCGTCGCCCTGTACGTGGTGGTCGGCCGGGCGTATCCGGAGCGGCTGCGCGCCTCGGTCATGGCCTCCTTCTCGGCCGCCTGGGTCGTGCCGGTGATCGTCGGCCCGCTGGTGGCGGGCAGCGTCACGGAGGGCATCGGGTGGCGGTGGGTGTTCCTGGCCATCCCGGTGCTGGTCCTGCTGCCGCTCGCGGTGATGCTGCCGGCGCTGCGCGCCCTGCCGCCCGGACCGCCGGCCGGGACGCCCGACCGGCGGCGCATCCTGCTGGCGCTGGCCGTCGCCGTGGGCGCCGGGCTGCTGCAGTACGCGGGGCAGGACCTCACGCCCTGGGCGCTGCTGCCGGCCGCGGCCGGGCTCGCGCTGCTGGTGCCGTGCGTGCTGCGGCTGCTGCCGCGCGGCACGTTCCGCGCCCGCCGCGGGCTGCCGTCGGTGGTCCTGCTGCGCGGCATCGCGCAGGGCTCGTTCGTGGCCGCGGAGAGCTTCATTCCGCTGATGCTGGTCACCGAGCGCGGGATGTCCGCGACCCTCGCCGGGTTCTCCCTCACGGGCGGCGGGCTGACGTGGGCGCTCGGTTCGTACACCCAGAGCCGCCGCCGGGCCGAGCCGTACCGCGAGCGGCTGATGAGCCTCGGCATGGGGCTGGTGGCGCTCGCGATCGCACTGATGGCGGCGGTGCTGGTGCACGGGGTGCCGGTGTGGGTGGCCGGGGCGTCGTGGGTGCTCGGCGGCTACGGCATGGGGCTGACGATCTCCAGCGGCGCGGTGCTGCTGCTGAAGCTGTCCCGGCCGGGCGAGGAGGGCACGAACGCGGCGTCCCTGCAGACGTCCGACGCGCTCGGCAGCATCCTCCTGGTCGGGCTGGCCGGAGTGCTCTTCGTCTCCTGCGGAGGCGGCTCGGCGGCCGCCGCGGAGACCGCCTCGGCGGCCCCGCCGCACGCCTTCGCGGCGGTCTTCGCGGCCGCGGCGGCGTTCGCGCTGGTGGGGGCGTACGTGGCCACGCGGCTCACGCCGCGCGACGCCGCCGGGCGCGGTGTGACCTCGGTCCCACCCTCGGGTGACCCCGGGGCGTAACCCCGGAGCGTGAACCCGGGCACCGGTAGGCTGACGCGGTTGCCGACTGCCGACCCTCCCCCGGCCGCTGCCGGGGGCGCCCCCAGACGGAGACCGTGACTACCACCACCGCCAACCACCACCTCTCCCCTGCTTTCCCCGGCCGGGCCCCTTGGGGTACCGCGAACAAGCTCCGCGCCTGGCAGCAGGCCGCCATGGAGAAGTACGTCCAGGAGCAGCCCCGCGACTTCCTCGCCGTCGCCACCCCGGGCGCCGGCAAGACCACCTTCGCGCTCACCCTCGCCTCCTGGCTGCTGCACCACCACGTCGTCCAGCAGGTGACCGTCGTCGCCCCGACCGAGCACCTGAAGAAGCAGTGGGCGGAGGCCGCGGCCCGGATAGGCATCAAGCTCGACCCGGAGTACAGCGCGGGCCCCCTCGGCCGCGAGTACCACGGCGTCGCCGTCACCTACGCCGGCGTGGGCGTGCGCCCCATGCTCCACCGCAACCGCTGCGAGCAGCGCAAGACCCTCGTCATCCTCGACGAGATCCACCACGCCGGCGACTCCCGCTCGTGGGGCGACGCCTGCCTGGAGGCGTTCGACCCGGCGACCCGCCGGCTGTGCCTGACCGGCACGCCCTTCCGCTCGGACACCAACCCGATCCCGTTCGTCACGTACGAGGAGGGCAACGACGGCATCCGCCGCTCCTCCGCCGACTACACGTACGGATACGGCAACGCCCTCGCCGACGGCGTCGTCCGCCCGGTCATCTTCCTCTCCTACAGCGGCAACATGCGCTGGCGCACCAAGGCGGGCGACGAGATCGCGGCCCGCCTCGGCGAGCCCATGACCAAGGACGCCGTCTCCCAGGCCTGGCGCACCGCGCTCGACCCGCGCGGCGAGTGGATGCCGAACGTGCTGCGCGCGGCGGACCGCCGCCTGAGCGAGGTGCGCAAGTCCATCCCGGACGCGGGCGCCCTCGTCATCGCCTCCGACCAGGAGTCCGCCCGCGCCTACGCCAAGCTGATCCGCGAGATCACCGGCGAGGGCGCCACGCTCGTGCTGTCCGACGACAGCGGCGCCTCCCAGCGCATCGACGACTTCTCGCAGGGCACCGACCGCTGGATGGTCGCCGTCCGCATGGTGTCCGAGGGCGTCGACGTGCCCCGGCTCGCGGTCGGCGTCTACGCGACGACGATCTCCACGCCGCTGTTCTTCGCCCAGGCCGTGGGCCGCTTCGTGCGCTCGCGGCGGCGCGGCGAGACGGCGTCGGTCTTCCTGCCGACCGTCCCGGACCTGCTGACCTTCGCCAACGAGATGGAGGTCGAGCGCGACCACGTCCTCGACAAGCCGAAGAAGGGCGACGGGGAGGAGGACCCGTACGCGGAGGAGGACAAGCTCCTCGCCGAGGCCGAGCGCCAGCAGGACGAGGACACCGGCACCGACGACCAACTCTCCTTCGAGGCGCTGGAGTCGGACGCGGTCTTCGACCGGGTGCTCTACAACAACGCCGAGTTCGGCATGCAGGCGCACGCGGGCAGCGAGGAGGAGCAGGACTACCTCGGCATCCCCGGCCTGCTGGAGCCCGAGCAGGTGCAGCTGCTGCTGCAGAAGCGGCAGGCGCGCCAGATCGCGCACAGCCGCAAGCGGCCGGACGCGGAGGCCGACCTCCTCGAACTGCCCGCCGAGCGGCGCCCCGTGGTCACCCACAAGGAGCTCCTGGAGCTGCGCAAGCAGCTCAACACCCTGGTCGGCGCCTACGTCCACCAGAGCGGCAAGCCGCACGGCGTCATCCACACCGAACTCCGCCGCGTCTGCGGCGCCCCGCCGAGCGCGGAGGCCACGGCGGGCCAGCTGAACGAGCGCATCAAGAAGGTGCGCGAGTGGGCGACGCGCATGAAGTAGGGCTGAAGTAGGGCCCCCGCCCCGCCTCCTGGCCCCCGGGGCCGGTGTCCTGGCCCCCGGGGCCGGTGTCCGCATGATGGGACGCCGGCCCCGATATCCGTAATTCGGGCCTGGCCTGACCGGATCGCGGGCAGACTCTTCCGCTGAGCGGACCGGCGGCGCTACGGTTCCGGTCACGCACACGCCCCGTGGCAGCGCCGCCGCGGAGCGCAGCCGGTACAGAAGAGCTGCAAGAAGCGACAAGCCGCCGGCGGCCTCTCCTCGCGCGCTGCCGGCTGCGGACCGGCGGCGCACCCCACCCGACGAGAGCCGCCACACATCGGAGGAGGGGCGTCGTGACCGCGGAGACCTCGCAAACGCTCGACCGGGGACTGCGCGTCCTCAAACTGCTCGCCGACACCGACCACGGCCTGACCGTCACCGAGCTGTCCACCCGGCTCGGCGTCAACCGGACCGTTGTCTACCGCCTGCTCGCCACGCTGGAGCAGCACGCACTGGTCCGCCGGGACATCGGCGGCCGCGCCCGGGTGGGCCTCGGGGTGCTGCGGCTCGGCCGCCAGGTGCACCCGCTGGTGCGCGAGGCGGCCCTGCCCGCCCTGCGCTCCCTGGCCGAGGACATCGGGGCCACCGCCCATCTCACGCTCGTCGACGGCACCGAGGCGCTTGCGGTGGCCGTCGTCGAGCCGACGTGGACGGACTACCACGTGGCCTACCGCGCGGGCTTCCGCCATCCCCTGGACCGGGGCGCGGCCGGCCGCGCCACCGACACAGGGAAGGGCACATCGTGATCGCCGTATTGGGCCTCGTCGTGGGAGTCGTGGTCGGACTCGTCGTCCGTCCCGTGGTGCCGACGGTGGTCGAGCCCTACCTTCCCATCGCCGTCGTGGCGGCCCTCGACGCGGTGTTCGGCGGCCTTCGGGCGATGCTCGACGGGATCTTCGACGACAAGGTGTTCGTCGTCTCGTTCCTGTCCAACGTCGTCGTGGCGGCGCTGATCGTCTTCCTGGGCGACAAGCTCGGGGTCGGGGCCCAGCTCTCCACCGGTGTCGTGGTCGTCCTCGGCATCCGTATCTTCTCCAACGCGGCCGCGATCCGCCGGCACGTCTTCCGGGCGTGAGGCCGATGAGCACCGACGGCAACACGCCCGAAGAGAACGGCCCGTCCGGCGAGCCCGCTCCCGCTGAGGAGCCGCGGAAGGGGACGCCGGCCGAGGAGCCGAAGAAAGCCGAGAAGCCTGGCAAGTCCGGGAAGCCCGGGAAGTCCGCAAAGCCCGGCAGGGCCGCCGGGGCCGGTAAGGGCGAAGAGCCCGGAGAAGTGACCGGGAAGGCCGCCGCGCCGGTGGAGCCGGGCGAGAGCGGCACAGCGGGCAAGAAGGGTGAGGGTGGCGGCAAGGAGGGCGCAGCCGGCGAGCCGGAGGGGCCCGCACGGCCCGGTCCGCAGCCCGCTCCTGACGCCGGACCCGGCTCCGGATCCGGCGCCTCCGGGCCCGCAGCCGCCTCCGGGCCCGTGCCCGAGCCGGCCCCCGGAAGCGTGGAAGGGCCGCCTCCGGCCCCCGCGCCGGTGACGGGCCGTCAGCGCCTGCTGAACAGCCTCTGGCCGCCGCGGCTGACGCGGGCCCAGCTCACCGTCGCGGTGCTGCTGTGCGTCCTGGGGCTGGGGCTGGCCATCCAGGTCCGGTCGACGAGCGACAACAGCGCGCTGCGCGGTGCCCGGCAGGAGGACCTCGTACGGATCCTGGACGAGCTTGACAACCGCACGAAGCGGCTGGAGGACGAGAAGCGGCGCCTGGAGAACCAGCGCACCGAGCTGGAGAGCAGCTCCAACCAGGCCGCGGAGGCCCGCAAGCAGACCGCGCAGAAGGAGCAGCAGCTGGGCATCCTCGCGGGCACCGTGCGGGCGCAGGGGCCGGGCATCGAGCTCACCGTGAGCGACCCCAAGGGCATGGTGGAGGCCGACAAGCTGCTGGACGCCATCCAGGAGCTGCGGGCCGCGGGTGCCGAGGCCATCCAGATCAACGACGTGCGGGTGGCCGCCGACACCTTCTTCTCGGGGGCGGCGGGCCGGGTGGAGATCGACGGCAAGAAGGTCTCGCAGCCCTACCGGTTCAAGGTGATCGGCAAGCCGCAGGACCTGGAGCCCGCGCTCAACATCCCCGGCGGTGTGGTGCAGACGCTGGAGAAGGAGCAGGCGGGCGTCTCGGTCCAGCGGTCTGAGAAGATCATTGTTGACGCCTTGCGCCCGGCGAAGCGGCCTGACTACGCTCGGTCGTCATCGCAGTGAGGCGGGCGGTCGAGCGGGCTTCGGAGGGAGGCCACGAGGTTGCGGGGGGTCGGCGCACCAAGTCGAGGGCGCGTGGTGGAAACTGTCTGTTGACCACGGACGTTGTATGGATGTCCGGGTCGGACGGTGTGTGCATCGAGGGTTTGTCCTGCCCCACGGGCGGGTCTGTTTCGGTCAAGGGGAATCGCCCGTGAAGTTGTTTGCGAAGTTGTTCGGCAAGAGCGCACGCCAGGACGGCGGCAACGCCCGCCACCGCGCGTCGCGTCATGGTGAGGCCGGTCAGGGCCAGGAGGGCGCCCACGAGGGGCGTCCGCTGTTCCGGGACGAGACGGCGGCTCCGGGAGGAGACATTCCGGGCGGGTCGGCTGTTGACCCCGCCGCCACCGGGCGCATAGGTTTCGGGGCACCAGCGACCTCGAGCGCGCACGGAGGGTCTGCCTTGCCGGTTTGTACGAGGTGCGGCCACCGGAACGGCGAGGGCAGCCGGTTCTGCTCCAACTGCGGCGCCCCGCTGCGGCCCGGTGCCGTGGCCGAGCGCGCCTCGGAGACGACCTCGACCATCTCCATCTCCGGTCTCGAGGCGTACGACTCCGAGACCACCGGCCAGACGGCGATCCCGTCGCTCTCTCCGGAGGCCCAGGCGGCCGTCGACGCCCTGCCGCTGGGCTCGGCGCTGCTGGTCGTCCGGCGCGGGCCGAACTCCGGCAGCCGGTTCCTGCTGGACGGCGAGATCACCACGGCGGGCCGGCACCCGCAGAGTGACATCTTCCTGGACGATGTCACGGTCTCCCGCCGGCACGTGGAGTTCCGCAGAGGCCAGGACGGCGGCTTCACCGTTGCCGACGTCGGCAGCCTCAACGGCACGTACGTCAACCGCGAGCGGATCGACTCGGTGCCGCTCAACAGTGGCGACGAGGTCCAGATCGGCAAGTACCGGCTGGTCTTCTACGGCAGCCAGCGGGGCATCTGACCCTCCCCGGACTCCGGTCCGGGGGGACCCCAAGGAAGGGCCATGCTTCGAACACCGTCGGGCGGTACCGGGTCCCCCGGTGCCGCCGGCGCGGAAGGACGGCTGGTCAGCATCGGCACGGTGCTGGGCCTGCTCCGCGAGGAGTTCCCGGAGGTCACCATCTCCAAGATCCGCTTCCTGGAGGCGGAGGGCCTGGTGGAGCCGCAGCGCACGCCGTCCGGATACCGCAAGTTCAGTACGGAGGACGTGGAGCGGCTCGGATGCGTGCTGCGCATGCAGCGCGATCACTATCTGCCCCTGCGGGTCATCAAGGAGCACCTGGAGGCCCGGGCCCGGGGCGAGGCGCCGCAGCTGCCCGCGCCCGCGAAGCCGCGCGATGCCGCGCTCGTGCTCGCCGACGGCAGGCCCGCCGGGCCGCCCGGCGCCGCCGGTGACGACGCCCGGGCCGCCGGCGCGGAGCTGGGCGCCCCCGTGCCCGCCCCGGCCGCGCGGATCGGCCGGGAGGAGCTCCTGAGCACCATCGGCGTCACGGAGAGTGAGCTGGTGGAGTGGGAGTCGTACGGGCTGGTCACCCCCCATTCGGACGGCGGGTTCGACGCCGATGCCGTCGCCGTCGCGCGCCTCGTGGCCGACCTGGGACGTTTCGGTCTGGAGCCGCGCCATCTGCGCGCCATGAAGGCCGCCGCCGACCGCCAGGCCGGCCTGGTCGAACAGGTGGTCGCACCGCTCCGGCGGCACCGCAATCCGCAGACCAGGGCGCATGCCGAGGCCACCACGCGCGAGCTGGCCACGCTGTCCGTGCGCCTGCACGCGGCGCTCGTCCAGGCCGCCCTGCACACGGGCTCGCACTGACCGGCGAGTGCCCGACTACCCAAACCTGCCGGGCACGTCCTAGGGTTGCTGTGTGAACGAGCTCGATGTCGTGGGTGTCCGGGTGGAAATGCCCTCCAACCAGCCGATCGTGCTCCTGCGTGAAGTGGGAGGCGACCGCTACCTCCCGATCTGGATCGGACCGGGAGAGGCGACGGCCATTGCCTTCGCCCAGCAGGGCATGGCTCCGGCCCGCCCCCTGACCCACGACCTTTTCAAGGACGTGCTGGAAGCGGTCGGCCAGCAGCTCACGGAGGTCCGCATCACCGACCTGCGCGAGGGCGTGTTCTACGCGGAGCTGGTCTTCGCCAGCGGCGTGGAGGTCAGCGCCCGGCCGTCCGACGCCATAGCGCTGGCGCTGCGCACCGGCACGCCGATCTACGGCAGCGACGGCGTGCTGGACGACGCCGGGATCGCCATCCCGGACGAGCAGGAGGACGAGGTCGAGAAGTTCCGCGAGTTCCTCGACCAGATCTCGCCGGAGGACTTCGGCACCAGCAGCCAGTGAGCCGGCCGGAGCGGCTCGCGGCGGGCTGCCGGGGCGCATTCGGTTAGCTGTTCCCGGCGCAGGGGCACGCAAAACCACTCTCTGGGTGATTATCACTCGGCGTGCCGAGTGTGGCGATCGTTGACGCACCCCTGGTGACTGCCTACCGTCGAGAGGGCAGGTCAAGGACGGAGGTCGGCGTGAGAAGCATGGGCGACGGGACGGCGGTCGGCAGTCCGTATCCGCTGTTCGGGGGAGCGGTCGAACAGGCACCCCGTCATGTGACCCCCGCGGTGGTCACCGCACCGCGCGGGCCGGAGGCCGATCTCATCGGCTACCGAGGGCCGACGGCGTGCGCCGCGGCCGGCATCACCTACCGCCAGCTCGACTACTGGGCGCGTACGGGCCTGGTCGAGCCGAGCGTGCGGCCCGCGTACGGCTCGGGCACCCAGCGGCTCTACAGCTTCCGGGACGTGGTCGTCCTCAAGATCGTGAAGCGGCTGCTGGACACCGGGGTCTCCCTGCAGAACATCCGCACGGCCGTCCAGCACCTGCGCTCGCGCGGCGTGGCCGACCTGCCGCGGATGACGCTCATGAGCGACGGCGCGACGGTCTACGAGTGCACCTCGCCCGACGAGGTCGTCGATCTCCTCCAGGGCGGTCAGGGCGTCTTCGGGATCGCCGTGGGCGTCGTCTGGCGCGACGTCGAGAGTGCGCTCTCCCAGCTGCACGGCGAGCGCGTGGACACCGGCGAGACGCTCGTCCGCCCCAACCCGGCCGACGAGCTGGCGCGCCGCCGCAACCGCGTCGGCTGACCCGTAGCCCCGCCGCTCGTGTCGCACACGCGTGCGATTGTCAGTGGCATGCGGCAGCATCGGTGTCGTGAGAGGCGCGCCGACCATCCTGCATCTCGACATGGATGCTTTCTACGCTTCGGCCGAGCAGGCGGCCAAGCCCAGCCTGCGCGGGAAACCCGTGGTGGTGGGCGGGATCGGCCCGCGCGGCGTGGTGGCCACCGCGTCGTACGAGGCGCGGGTCTTCGGCGTCCGCTCGGCCATGGCCACGGCCCAGGCCCGCAGGCTGTGCCCCAACGCCGCGTATCTCACCCCGCGCTTCTCGCTCTACCGCGACGTCAGCGAGGTGGTGATGGGGCTGCTCCGCGCCCTGTCGCCGCTGGTGGAGCCGCTGAGCCTCGACGAGGCGTTCGTGGATCTGGAAGCCGGCGGAGTCGAGCCCACCCCGGCGGCCGTGCGGGCCGTCGGCGAGCGCCTGCGCGCGGACATCCGCGCGATGACGGGCCTGAGCGGGTCGGTGGGCCTCGCGGCGTCCAAGATGCTCGCGAAGATCGCCTCCGAGGAGGCCAAGCCCGACGGCCTGCTGCTCATCGAGCCGGGCACCGAGCTGGAGCTGCTGCGGCCCATGTCCGTGCGCGTCATCCCCGGCGTCGGCCCCGCCACCGCCGAGACGCTGCGGCGGGCGGGCATCACCACCGTCGCCGAGACGGCGGAGGCGGGCGAGGCGGAGCTCGTGCGGCTCCTGGGCAAGGCTCATGGCGCGGGGTTGTACGCCCTGGCCACCGGCCATGACGACCGGCCCGTCGTCGCCGAGCGGGACGCCAAGTCCGTCTCCGTGGAGGACACCTTCGAGGAGGACCTGACCGACCGGACCCGGGTGCAGCTGGAGATCGCCCGGCTCGCCGACCGCTGCGTCCAGCGGCTGCGGGCCGCCGGCCGGTCGGGGCGCACCGTCGTCATCAAGGTGCGCAGCTACGACTTCTCCACGCTGACCCGCTCGGAGACCCTGCGCGGCCCGACGGACGACCCCTCGGTGGTCCGGGAGGCGGCGGCCCGGCTGATCGAGGGCGTCGACACCACGACGGGGGTCCGGCTGCTCGGCGTCGGCGTCAGCGGCCTCGCCGACTACACCCAGGAGGACCTGTTCGCCCAGGCCGCCGCGAATGAGGCGTCCGCCGTGGCGGCCGCGGCGTCGGCGGAGCCGGCGGAGGGCGCCGACCAGGCGCTGGGGGAGGCCGCGGCTCCGGCGGAGCGGCCGCGGCGGTGGCTGCCGGGCCTGGACGTGCGCCACGCCGAGTACGGGGCGGGATGGGTGCAGGGCAGCGGGGTCGGCCGGGTCACGGTGCGCTTCGAGACGCCGTGGTCGGAGCCGGGCCGGGTACGGACGTTCGCCGTCGACGACCCGGAACTGGAGCCGGGGGAGCCGCTGCCGCTGGTACGGGGCGCCCTGCCGGGCGGGGCCGGTGCTGCGACTCAGGCGCCGAGCGCGCCTTCCGGCCCGGAGGGCCGTGCGGAGGCCGCCGCCTTGGAACCCGGCGCGCCTCAGGGGCCCCCGCCGGCCCCGCCCCCGGCA
>NZ_JBPQTW010000166.1:0-15598 GCF_051386535.1 Streptomyces sp. URMC 127 | reverse complement strand
GTCCCTCCCCGGCCCGCCGCCCCGCCCTCGTACGCCGCTCCGGAACGGACCACGGCCGAGGAGACCGGCTGGTGGAGCCTCGAAGCCGGTTCCGCTCCGTCGTCCTCCGCGCTCTCCTCGCCCTTCGCGGGCACGGCCACCGCCCGGACCACCATCCACGGCTTCACCGGCGGCATCGAGATCCCCGACATACTGAAACCTCCCCCGCGCCCCGGAGAAGAGCACAGCGACCGCGACGATCAGGAAGGACCCGAAGGGTCCGAAGAGTCGCACGGGTCCACCGCCCGCCAGGGCGAGCACGGCTCGGAAGGCACCTGGGACGAGGACGAAGAGGACGGCCCGCGCCGCGCGAGCCTCTTCCGGCGCGCCGACGGCGCCCCCGTCCCCCCGCTGCTCCTGCTCGTCGCCCTGATCCTGGTCGTGGGTGCCGTGCTCAGCAACTGGTTCGTCCTCGCGGCCGGCTGGGGCCTCGCGTACGTCACCCGCAAGCTCTCGCAGACCGAGTCGAAGTGGGCGGTGATGGGCGTGCCCGGCCTCGTCGCGGCCGCCGGGATCGTGTGGCTGTGGGGCCGTACGGAGGGCCGCTGGGGCGCCCCCGTGCCGGACGGCGGCCTGGGCGCGGCGATGTCGGACACGTGGCCGTGGGTCCTGCGGGGGGCGGCCGTCGCCTCGGCGGCGTTCGTGGTGTGGCGGTCCCGCCGCCCGGGCTGACGGCCGCTCCTCAGCCCACCGCGGCGCCGGCGCCCTCGGCGCCCGTCTCCTCGCTCCCGTCCGCCTCCGCACCCGCTTCCGCGCCGCCTACGGCCCGCGTGTCCGCATCCGCATCCGCCTCCCACGGCCGTCCCGGCACCACCAGCGGGCTCCCCGTCACGGGGTCCGGGACGACCACCGAGTGCAGACCGAAGACCTCCCGCACCAGGTCCGCCGTCACGATGTCCGCCGGGCGCCCCTGCGCGACGATGCGGCCCGCCTTCATGGCGACGAGGTGGTCGGCGTAGCGCGCGGCCTGGTTGAGGTCGTGGAGGACGGCGACGACCGTGCGGCCGCGCTCGCGGTTGAGGCGCCGTACGAGGTCGAGGACCTCCACCTGGTGGGAGATGTCCAGGTACGTCGTAGGCTCGTCGAGCAGGAGCAGGTCCGTCTCCTGGGCGAGGGCCATGGCGATCCAGACGCGCTGCCGCTGTCCGCCGGAGAGCTCGTCGACGGACCGCTCGGCCAGCTCGGTCGTGTCCGTACGGGCCATGGCGTCGGCCACGGCCCGCTCGTCGGCCTCCGACCACTGCTGCCACCAGCGCTGGTGCGGCTGGCGGCCGCGGGCGACGAGGTCCGCGACGGTGATGGCCTCAGGTGCGACGGGCGTCTGCGGGAGCAGGCCGAGCGACTTGGCGATCGTCCGGGTGGGTATGCGGGCGAGGTCCTCGCCGTCGAGGAGGACGGTGCCGCGGGCGGGCTTGAGCAGCCGTCCGAGCGCCCGCAGCAGCGTCGACTTCCCGCACGCGTTGGGGCCGATGACGATGGTGACCTCGCCGTCGGGAACGCTCAGGTCGAGGCCGTCGACGACCGTGCGGTCCTCGTAGGCGAGGGTCAGGTCGCGGGCGGCCAGCCGACTGCCCTGCGCGCGCTCCGTCACGCTGTTCCTCCGCTGTTCCGGGTGCTGTGGCCCTTGATGATGAGCCGGATGAGGTACGGGGCGCCGACGGCGGCGGTCAGCACGCCCACGGGGAGCTGCGTCGGCTCCAGCAGCTTGCGGCCCAGCAGGTCGGCGACGACCACGATGACCGCGCCGGTCAGTGCCGAGGACAGCAGCGGGATCTGCGCGGTGCGCGTCATGCGGCGGGCCAGCTGCGGGGCGAGGAGGGCCACGAAGTCGACGGGGCCGGCCGCGCCCGTGGCGATCGAGGCGAGGACGACGCCGAGGAGGACGAGCCCGCCGCGCACCCGGTTGAGCCGCACGCCCAGAGCGGTCGCCGTGTCGTCGTCCATGGTGACGGTGCGCTGCGCGCGGGCGGCCCAGCAGACGAAGGGCGCGAGCGCGAGCAGCGCCCAGGCCAGCGGGGCGGCCTCGTCCCAGCCGGGGCCGTTCAGCGAACCGGTCATCCACACCTGCGCCCGCTGGGCGACGAGGTAGTCGCCCTTGGTCATGAACAGGTGGGTGACGGAGCGCAGGGCGACCGCGAAGCCGATGCCGATGAGGACGAAGCGGGTGGCGTGCAGGCCGCCGCGCCAGGCGAAGACGTAGACGAGGGCGGCGGCCAGCAGACCGCCGGCGACGGACACGTAGGGCAGGGCGGCGTACGAGGTGACGCCGAAGGTCATCGCGCCGACCGTCAGGGCGCTCGCGCCCTGGGTGATGCCGATGACGTCGGGGCTGGCGAGCGGGTTGCGGGCGACGGTCTGGATGAGCGCCCCGCCGATGCCGAACGCGAGGCCGACCAGCAGGCCCACGGTCATCCGCGGCAGCCGCAGCGTGCCGACGGTGACCTCCTCGCGCGAGGGCTCGCCGAGGAGGACCTTGAACACCTCGCCGGGCGCGGCGTAGGTCTTGCCGATGCACAGGTAGGCGAGGCAGGCGGCCGCCAGGAGGACGACGAGGCCGGCGGCTACGGCGGTGCCGCGCCGGTGGACGAGGAACGAGAACGAGGGGCCGCGCCCGGCCCGTACGAGGGCGTAGCCGGCGGGACGTGCGGCGCCGGCGCCACCGGGACGACGTGCGGTGGTGGCGCCACTGCGAACAGGAGTGCTCATACGGCGGCCACCCGCTTCCGGCGGACGAGGGCGACGAGGAAGGGCACGCCGATGAGGGCCGTCATCACGCCGGCCGGGACCTCGCCCGGCGGGAAGAACACGCGGCCCGCGGTGTCGCTGGCCAGCAGCACGACGGGGCCGAGGAGGGCGGCCACGGGCAGCAGCCAGCGGTGGTCGCCGCCGACGAGCGCGCGGGCGATGTGCGGCACGGCGAGGCCGACGAAGGCGATGGGCCCGGCGGCGGCCACGCCGGCGCCGGTCAGGACGGTGGCGCCGAGCCCGCCGGTGATGCGGACGGCGGCGACGTTCTGGCCGAGGCCTTTCGCGACGTCCTCGCCGAGGGCGAGGGCGTCCAGGCCGCGGGCCACGGACAGCACGAGCACCGCTCCCACGAGCAGGAACGGCCAGATCCGGCCGGCGAGGCCGGTGTCGCTCGCCGAGAGCGAGCCGACCTGCCAGAAGCGGAACTTGTCCAGGACGGACGCCTGGGTGGTGAGCACGGCGGTGGTCAGCGAGACGAGCAGAGCGTTGATCGCGGCGCCGGCCAGCGCGAGCTTGACGGGCGAGGCGCCGCCGCGGCCGCGCGAGGCGATGGCGTAGACGGCGACGGAGGCGACGGCCGCGCCCCCGAACGCCCACCACACGTAGCCCGTCACGCTCTGCACCCCGGCGAGCATGATCGCAAGGACGACGCCGACGGCGGCGCCGTGGCTGACGCCGAGGATGCCGGGATCGGCGATCGGGTTGCGGGTGATGCCCTGCAGGGCCGTGCCGGCCAGGGCGAGGCCCGCGCCGACCATCAGGCCGACGAGGGTCCGCGGCAGCCGCATCTCGCGGACGACCGCGGCGTCCTTGCCGTCGCCGCCGTGCAGCAGGGCGTCGAACACGTGGCCGGGAGCGACCGGGCGGGCGCCGACGGCGAGGCTGAGAAGCACCGCGACCAGGAGGGCGGCGACCGCGGCCACCGTCCAGCCGATGCGGCGCCTGACCAGGGAGGATCTGGGGGTGCTGAGCGGGACGGCGGCTGACATCGCTTCCACGGGGGTCGGACGGCCGGACGGCCGGAACGGGGCGGTTAGGGCAGGCTAAGTGTACGGAGGGGGCCGTTCGGGAAGACGGGACCCTTCGGGGGCGGGCTCCCCCGCACAATGGAGCCCATGAGCCCCACCGCGCGCACGCCCCGCTTCACGGTCGGCTTCGACCTGGACCTGACCCTGGTCGACTCCCGCCCGGGCATCCGGGCCGCGTACGAGGCGCTCGCCGCCGCCACGGGCGCGGCCATCGACATCGACCTCGTCCTGAGCCGGATCGGGCCTCCGCTGGAGCAGGAGCTGGCGCACTGGTTCCCCGCGGACCGCGTCGCCGAGGCCGCCGCCCTCTACGTGGCCGCCTACCCCGAGCACGGCATCGCCCCCTCCCCCGCGCTGCCGGGCGCCCGCGAGGCCGTGGCCGCGGTGCGCGAGCTGGGCGGGCAGGCGGTCGTCGTCACCGCCAAGAACGCCCGGAACGCCCGCCTCCACCTCGATCACCTGCGCATCGAACCGGACGTGCTGGTCGGCTCGCTGTGGGCGGAGGGCAAGGCCGTGGCGCTGCGCGAGCACGGCGCGGACGTCTACGTGGGCGACCACGTCGGCGACGTGCGCGGCGCGCGGGCGGCGGGGGCGCTGTCGGTCGGCGTGACGACGGGGCCCTGCCCGGCGGAGGAGCTGCGGGCGGCGGGCGCGGACGTCGTCCTCGGCGGCCTGACGGAGTTTCCGCAGTGGCTGAGCGGCTACCTGGCCGCGGGCGAGCCGGTGGCGGAGGCGCGCGCCTGACGCCGCTGGGCGGCGATCGACTGCAGCACCCCGGCGCCCGCGATGAGGAATCCCACCCCCATCAGCATGCAGACGAAGTACGCTGCGGGAGGCAGCGGGTCGGCGCCCAGGAACAGCGGGGCGACCGTCGCCAGGGTGGCCACCGCGCCGACGAGGAAGACGATGGCGCCGATGCGTACCAGCAGATCCCCGGCCCGGGGCGTTTCGCTACTCACCCGACCAGGGTAGATGCCTGGGCGTGGGGTGGGGCCGGGGACGTCTTGTCACCGGGCCCGGGACCATTAGCCTTGGGGGGTAGCGGGTCTTGCGACCCGCTGTAGTGCTATCAAGAGCTGTTTTTCCGTCGGTCGTCACCGGTTGCCCTCGGCTGCCGGCGGCTGCGGCGGTCTCCCCATCAATTCCCCATTTCCGACGAGACACGAGGACGAGGACAGACGTGCCTACCGGCAAGGTCAAGTGGTTCAACAGCGAGAAGGGCTTCGGCTTTCTCTCCCGCGACGACGGCGGAGACGTCTTCGTCCACTCCTCGGTGCTCCCGGACGGGGTCGACTCCCTCAAGCCCGGTCAGCGGGTGGAATTCGGTGTCGTGGCCGGTCAGCGGGGCGACCAGGCCCTGTCGGTGATGCTGCTCGACCCCACGCCGTCGGTGGCGGCCGCCCAGCGCCGCAAGCCCGACGAGCTGGCGTCGATCGTCCAGGACCTCACCACCCTGCTGGAGAACGTCACCCAGCAGCTGGAGCGCGGCCGTTACCCCGACAAGGCCCACGGCGCCAAGATCGCCGGCATGCTGCGCGCGGTCGCCGACCAGCTGGACGTCTGACCTTCCCGGCGCATCCCCGTACGCGCCGGCTCCGGCCGGGTGCGGATTCCGCCGGACCCCCGCCGTGGGGGTTTCCCGCCATTGCGGCGGGCATTTTTCCGCCGTGACCGATACCGGGCATGCACTGCTCTGCGGTGCCGGCGGCACGGTCTTCCGGCGGTCTTCCCGGGCTGAGGCCTGGGAAGACCGCCGGACACCACGTCGCGTGACGGCCGCTCAGGCGAAGGCCTGCTGGGACCTGAGCCCGCTCAGACGAAGGCCAGCGCGTCCGGCCCGAGGGGCGGTACGAGCCCCTCCGCCGCGGCCCGGGTCAGCAGCCCGCGGACCGCCGCGTAGCCGTCCTCGCCGAGGTCGGCCGTGAATTCGTTGACGTACAGCCCGATGTGCTGGTCGGTGACCTTCGGGTCCATCTCCTGCGCGTGCTCCAGCACGTACGGGCGCGAGGCCTCCGGGTCGTCCCACGCCATGCGCACGGACGTCCGCGCCGCCTCCGCCAGTCCGCGCAGCCGCTCCGCGCCCAGCGAGCGCTTGGCGATGATGGCGCCCAGCGGGATCGGCAGGCCCGTGGTGTGCTCCCAGTGCTCCCCCATGTCGGCCAGGCACGTCAGCCCGTACTGCCCGTATGTGAAGCGCGCCTCGTGGATCACCAGGCCGGCGTCCACCTTGCCGTCCCGGACAGCCGGCATGATCTCGTCGAACGGCAGGACGACCACCTGCCCGACCCCGCCCGGCACCTCCGCGGCCGCCCACAGGCGGAAGAGCAGATAAGCCGTCGAGCGCTCGCTCGGCACCGCCACCGTCTTCCCGGCCAGGGACGGGCCGTCCCCCGGCTCCCGCGTGAGCACCAGCGGGCCGCAGCCGCGGCCCAGGGCGCCGCCGCACGGCAGCAGGGCGTACTCGTCCAGCACCCACGGCAGGACCGCGTAGGAGACCTTCAGGACGTCGAACTCGCCGCGCTCGGCCATGCCGTTGGTGACGTCGATGTCGGCGAACGTGACGTCCAGGGCGGGCGCGCCGGGGACGCGGCCGTGGGCCCAGGCGTCGAAGACGAACGTGTCGTTCGGGCAGGGCGAGTAGGCGATCTTCAGGGGCTCGCTCATGCAGCGCTCCAGGTCTCGGCGGGAGCCGCCCGCAGCGCCTCCCGCAGGGCGGCGGAGGCGCCGGCGAGGGCCTCCAGGGCATCGCCGATGCGCCACGCGGCACGGTCGCGCGGGCCGACGGGGTTGGAGACCGCCCGGATCTCCAGGACGGGCACGCCGTGCGCGGCCGCCGCCTCGGCCACCCCGAAGCCCTCCATGGCCTCGGCGAGCGCCCCGGGCCGCGCGGTCGCGAGGGCGGCGGCCCGCTCGGCGCTACCGGTCACGGTCGACACCGTGAGCACCTCGCCGCGCTGTGCTCCGGCCGCCTCGGCGACGGCGCGCACCAGCGCCGCGGGGGGCAGGTGTTCGACGGTGCCGAAGCCGAGGTCCGTCACGGGGACGAAGCCGGCGGGCGTCTCGGCGCCCAGGTCCGCGGCCACGATCGCGTCCGCGACGACGACGGAGCCGACGGCCGCGCCGCGGCCGGGTGCCGGGGTCGCGAAGCCGCCGCCGATGCCCGCGGAGACCGCCAGGTCGTAGGGGCTGCCGGAGAGCGCCGCGGCGGCGAGGGCCGTCGCCGTGCCGGCGGCAGCGGCGGCCGGGCCCACGCCGGCGGCCAGCACGTCGATGACCAGCGGTTCCGTACCGGCCGGGGCGGGCCGGTGCAGCACGTAGCCGGGCACGGCGAACTCGACGACGGACCCGGACGCCTCCGCGGCCGAACCGGAGCTGCCGTCCGTGCTGCTGCCGGTGCTGCCGCGCGTGCTGCCGCTCGGTCCGGTGCCGGTGCTGCCGTCGGCGCCGGGCGCCGACGCGCCGCGGACGACCGCGTCGCGCTCCGCGGCGACGGCCGTGACGACGAGGACGCGCATCAGCGGCCCCGCCGGTCCGTCGCCCCGGGGCCCGCCGGGCCCCGGCCTGCCGGCCCGCGGCCCGTCAGCGCGCGTCCGCTCAGCCCTTGTCCAGTTCGAGCTTGACGTTCCACACGCCGTCCTCGGTGATGACCGACAGGATCACGTCCTTCTCGAAGCGCTGCTCCATCCGGTTGACGAAGAGCTGCTCGCCGTTGAGCGACGTGTACGTCTGCTTGAGCTGGTTGGTCTGCTGCTGGGCGTTGACCGCCACGAGCCAGCCCTTGTCGGCCATCTTGGGGTCGACGCCGACGCGGACCTTGTCGCCCGGCTGGACCTTCACGGTCTTGACGGACTTGTCGGCCATGCACTTGTTGAGGGCGTTCTGGTCGAGCTTCTTGCCCTCGTCGAAGCAGGCGGCCTCGGTGGTCACGGTGGTCGAGCCGACGGTCACCGTCGCCAGCGGCGTCGGCTTGTCGCAGGCGGACAGGGCGACGAGCCCGAAGGCCACGGCGCCGACAGCGGCAGCGGCGCGGCGGCGCTTGCCCCGGAAAATCGCAGCGGTCATGCGGGCAGGCTATCGGGCCGCCCAGGTCAGGCCACGCGGGGGTGCGGTGAGCCACGCCGTGCCGCGGTGAGCAGGCCCCGTACGGCCGTCGCGACCCCCAGGGCGAGGACCGCGGAGGCCACCGCCATGCCCAGGGTGCCGTTGAGGGGCAGCAGGATGCCGATCGCGCCGCCCGCCACCCAGCTCATCTGCAGCAGCGTCTCGGAGCGGGCGAACGCGGACGTGCGGACGGCCTCCGGCACGTCCCGCTGGATGAGGGAGTCCAGCGACTGCTTCCCCAGCGCCTGGGAGATGCCCGCGACGGCCGCGATGACCACGACGAAGAAGGCCCCGTAGAAGACGGCCGTGGCGACGGCCGTGCCCAGCGACACCGTCAGGACGAGCGCGATCGTCTTCTCGGGGCCGCGCGAGCGCAGCAGGGCGCCTATGGCCGTGCCCAGGGCGTTGCCGGCGCCGGCGGCGACCGCGACGAAGGCCAGGGAGAAGGCCGGGCTGAGGCCGCCGAGCGGGTGGATGCGCAGGAGGAAGGCGAGGAAGAAGGTGAGGAAGCCGGAGAGCATGCGCAGGGCGCTGTTGGCCTGCAGCGCGTGCAGGACGGAGCTGCCGACGGTGCGCAGGCCTGGGGGCCTGTTCTTCCTCGCGCCGTTCTTCTTCCCGGCCTTGTTCCCGACCCTGTTTCCTCCCTTCCAGCTCCTCCGGACGGTCCACCCGGCGGGGGCCGCGGCCCGGCGGGAGCGGTACGACGAAGGCTCGCCGGACACCAGCCGGGCGCGGGCCTCGCCCTTTGCCGAGTCGACCTTGTGGGGGAGCGAGAACGACAGCACCGTGCCGAGAACGAACACGACGAAAGCCCCGTAGAGCGGATATTCCGGCCCGATCTTGTGCAGCCCCGCGCCCAGCGGGGCCGCCAGTCCCGTGGCCAGCAGCCCGCCGAGCGTCACCCGGGAATTGGCCTTCACCAGCGAGATCCGCGGGGGCAGCAGCCGCGGCACGACCGCCGAGCGCACCACCCCGTACGCCTTCGACGCCACCAGCACCCCGAGCGCCGCCGGATACAGCTCCAGGCCGCCGCTCGCCACCGCGCCCGACATCGTCAGCGCCAGCAGCGCCCGCGTCAGCATCGCGCCCGCCATCGCCGCCCGGCGGCCGTGCGGGATCCGGTCCAGGAGCGGGCCGATCACCGGGGCCAGGAGGGTGAAGGGCGCCATCGTGACCGCCAGGTAGAGCGCCACGCGGCCGCGCGCCTGGTCCGTGGGGACCGAGAAGAACACCGTGGACGCCAGCGCCACGGTGATCAGCATGTCGCCCGCCGAGTTCACGGCGTGCAGCTCGATCAGCTTGCCCAGGCCCGACTCGCCCGCGCCGTGCGCGTGCGTCGCCCTCCGCACGCCCCGCGCGGCAGCCCTGAACGGGGCGCGCAGCACGCGGCCGGCGCCCCGGGCCGTGCGGCGCAGCGGCCCGCCGTCGACCGACCGGATGGCTCCCACCACGCCATACTGCCCCAACTCGCACGGCGCAGGGCGCTTTCGCCGCCGCGGGCGGCCGCCCGGGCCCGGTCCGGCGCACGGACCGGAGGGGGCTCGCCGCGGCCCGGCTATCCGCGGCGGCGCCGAGCGGGGTAGCGTGCGTAGCGCGCCACCGGCGGTCGTTCCTGGCCGCGCTCCGAGTCTCGATCCCGCAGAATGGGAGGGACTAGGTGCGCCCGAAACCGTTCGGGCGCGGACGTCGACGCGGCCCTGCGGTCCGCTCCGTCCGCCGACCCGGCCGATCGGCTGGCGCACTCGTGAGACGGCGTGGAAGAGAGAATCGATTCTTGTGAGTGCTGCGATGCGAAGCCGTACCCCGGACCGCCTGTGCGCCGAGGCGGTCGACATGGCCCGTGCGGCGGCCGAGGAGGCCGCCCGGCCCGGCACGGTGGGCGAGCACGTCCAGGCCGTCGCCGACGGGGACCGCGTCGTCACCCACTACTTCCTCTGCCAGGACCCCGGCTACCGCGGCTGGCGCTGGGCCGTCACCGTCGCCCGCGCCTCCCGCGCCAAGGTCGTCACCCTCGACGAGACGGTGCTGCTGCCCGGGCCGGACGCCCTCCTCGCCCCCGAGTGGGTGCCGTGGAGCGAGCGGCTGCGCCCCGGCGACATGGGCCCGGGCGACCTGCTCCCCACCGACGCCGAGGACCTGCGGCTCGCGCCCGGCTGGAGCGGTGAGGACGTCCCGCCGCCGAACTCCGCCGTCTCCGAGGAGATGGCCGGCCTCGCCGACGCCGAGGACGCCGACGTCCTCCCCGGCTCCCCCGCCGCCCAGCCGGCCGTCCCCGCGCGCGGCACGATCGCGGCGGTCGCCGAGGAGCTCGGGATGCGGCGCGCCCGCGTCCTCTCCCGCTACGGGCTGCACACCTCCGCCGACCGCTGGGACGAGAGCCACGGCGCCAAGACCCCCATGGCGCAGGCCGCGCCCGCCTCGTGCGTCAGCTGCGGCTTCCTCGTGCCGATCGGCGGCTCCCTCGGACAGGCGTTCGGCATCTGCGCGAACGAGTTCGGGCCGGCGGACGGGCACGTCGTGTCGCTGTCGTACGGCTGCGGTGGGCACTCCGAGGCGGCGGTCATGCCGAAGCCGCCGCGGCCGGCGCCGCCGGTGATCGACGAGACGCTGGTCGATCCCCTGCCGCTTCGCCATGCGGCGGAGGCGCCGTCCGGCGAGGAGGGCGACGAGGAGCTCGGTCACTCGTAGGCAGGCGGCTGCCCCTGCGACGCTTCCCGGTGCGGGCCGTTCCGGGCGCGCGTCCGGTATCGCGCCTGGCGGCGCTCGTCCTCAAACGCCGGACGGGCTGATATGTGCTCGGGACGAGCGCCCCCCGGGCGCGATACGGCCCGGGGCCACGGCCGCGGCGCGCGATCCCGCCGCGGCGCGCAGCGGACGGCGCGGTACGTTCTGCCGTAGGAACACCCTCTGGCGGCGGGAGACGGAACGTGAGCGGCACGGCAATGGTGCGGGGCGCAGCCGAAGGGGCGGATCCGTTCGGGACCGCCCGCCTGCGGCGTGGCGTGCTGGACGCCTGGGCGGCGTCGCCGGCCCGCTTCCGGGAGGACGCCAACGCCGAGGAGGACCTCGCCCTCGGCGGCTACCGCGACCGCCTCGTCGTCGAGCTCGCCCAGAACGCCGCCGACGCGGCCGCCCGCGCGGGCGTCCCCGGCCGTCTCCGGCTGACCCTGCACGCGGGCCGCCACGGCCGCCCGGCCGTGCTCGCCGCGGCGAACACCGGCGCGCCCCTGGACGCGGCGGGCGTCGAGTCCCTGGCCACCCTCCGGGCGTCGGCCAAGCGCAGTGCGGAGCAGGGCGGCGGGGAGAACGGCAGCGTCGGCCGGTTCGGCGTGGGCTTCTCCGCCGTCCTGGCGGTCAGCGACGAGCCCGCCGTCGTCGGCCGCTCCGGCGGCGTCCGCTGGTCCCTCGCGGAGGCGAGGGCCCTGGCGGCGCGCGAGGCCGTCGGGGCGCCGGGCCTGGCCGAGGAGATGGCCCGCCGCGAGGGTCACGTGCCGCTGCTGCGGCTCCCGCTCCCCGCCGAAGGCTCGGCCCCGGCCGGCTATGACACGGTCGTCGTGCTGCCGCTGCGCGACGGCGCCGCCGAGGACCTGACCGCCCGTCTGCTGGCGGGCGTCGACGACGCGCTGCTGCTGACGCTGCCGGGCCTGTCCGAGGTGGTCGTCGAGACGGACGGCGCCGTCCGCACCCTGACGCGCCGCCAGGAGGGCCCCTACGTCCTCGTGGAGGACTCGGAACGCGGCTCGGCGGCCCGCTGGCGCATCGCCCGCGAGGCGGGGCCCCTGGACGCCGCGCTGCTCGCGGACCGCCCCGTGGAGGAGCGCCTGCGCCCGCACTGGTCCGTGACGTGGGCCGTGCCGGTGGGCGAGGACGGCGCGCCCGTACGCCCCTCCACCGCGCCCGTCGTGCACGCCCCGACGCCGACGGACGAGCCGCTGGGCGTACCCGCGCTGCTCATCGCCACCTTCCCCCTGGAGCCGACGCGCCGCCACGCCGCGCCCGGCCCGCTCACGGACTTCGTCACCGGGCGGGCGGCGGAGGCCTACGCGCAGCTGCTGCGCGACTGGCACCCCGTGGGCCCGGGCACGCTCGACCTCGTGCCGTCGCCCCTGGCGCAGGGGGCGCTGGACGCGGAGCTGCGGCGGCGGATCCTGGAGCTGCTGCCGCGCGTCCCGTTCCTGCCGAGCGCGGCCGGGGCCGCGCCCCAGGAGCCGGCCGAGCCGCAGGGCGGCGGCATGGAGGGCATCCCGTGGACGGAGGGCCCGGACGCGGCCCGGCAGGCCCCCGAGCCGTCCCCCGCCCCGGCCGGCGCCGCAGACACCTGGGACGACCCCTTCGCCCGCAGCGGCCCCGAGCCCTACGCGCTGCGGCCCGCCGACGCCGAGGTCGTGGAGGGCGCGGGCGCGGAGACCGTCGCCGTGCTCGGCGAGCTGTTCCCGAACCTGCTGCCCGCCGGCCTGGAGCGCCGCCCCGAGCTGCGCGCCCTGGGCGTCGCGCGGGCCCCGCTCGGTGAGGTCGTCGACCGCCTGGCGGGCGTCGAGCGCGCACCCTCCTGGTGGCAGCGGCTCTACGACAGCCTCGCCGGCATCGACCCCGACCGGCTCAGCGGTCTGCCCGTGCCGCTCGCGGACGGCCGTACGGCCATCGGCCCGCGGCAGGTGCTCCTCCCGCCGCCGGACGGCACGGACTCGGAGCGGCTCTCCCGCCTGGGGCTGAAGGTCGCCCACCCGGACGCCGCGCACCCGCTGCTGGAGAAGCTCGGCGCCACCCCCTCCTCCCCGCGCGCCGTCCTGACCACCCCGCAGGTGCGGGCCGCGGTGGCGGCCTCCCTGGACGCCGACGAGATCTGGGACGAGGACGCGCTGGACGCGGACGCCCTCGCCGAGCTCGTCCTCGGCCTCGTACGCGACGCCGGTCTCGCCCCCGGCGACGAGCCGTGGCTCGCCGCGCTCGCCCTGCCCGACGAGGACGGCGAGCTCGCGCCCGCCGGCGAACTCGTCCTGCCCGGCAGCGCCTTCGAACGCATCATCCGGCCCGGCGAGCTCGCCGCCTGCGACGCCGCCCTCGCCGAGCGCTGGGGCGAGCAGCCGCTGACCGCCGTGGGCGTCCTGGCCGGCTTCGCCCTCGTCCGCGCCACGGACGTCGTCCTCGACCCGGACGAGCTCGAACCGCGCGACGGCGACTTCCCCGAGCCCGACGACGCCGGCCTGCTCGACGCGGTCGACGTCTGGTGCGAGGACGTCCTCGACCAGCTGCCCCACACGCCCGTGCCGCCCGTCGCCACCGAGCTCGTGGCCGTACGCGACCTCGACCTCGTCGACGACGACGCCTGGCCCGAGGCCCTCGCCCTCCTCGCCCAGCCCCCGCTGCGCGACGCCCTGACGGCACCGGTGCGCGTCCTGCTGCCCGACGGCACGACCGAATCCGTCCGCCCGTACACCGCCTGGTGGCTGCGCGGCCACCCCGTCCTCGACGGCCGGCGCCCCGCCGGCCTGCGCGTGGCGGGCGGCGATCCGCTCCTGCGCGGCCTGTACGAGGCGGCGGACGCGGCCGGCCTGGCGGACGAGCAGGTGCTGCGCGCCCTCGGCGTCCGGACCTCCGCCGCCGCCCTCCTCGACGAGCCCGGCGGCGCCGCGGAGCTGCTCGCCCGGCTGGCCGATCCCGGCGCCGACGTCGACGCCGCCCAGCTGCACGCCCTCTACGGCCTCCTCGCCCGCCTCGACCCCGACCAGGTCACCCTCCCCGACGAGCTCCGGGCCGTCGTCGACGGCGAGGTGCGGGTCGTGGACGCCGCGGACGCGGTCGTCGCGGACGCCCCCGACCTGCTCCCCCTCGCGGCCGGCCACGCCCTGCTGCCCGTACCGCCCGCCCGCGCCGCGGACCTTGCCGAGTTGCTGCAGGTGCGCCGGCTGAGCGAGGCGCTGGGAGCGGCTGTCCCAGCGGGTGCGGGCGAGTCCCGCGACGTCCCCGACGGCGTACGGGACCTGCTGCCCGGCGCCCCCTCCAGCTACGTGGAACACGAGGAACTCCTTGTCGACGGTGTCGAACTGGACTGGCGGCTGACCCCCGACGGCGTCCTCCACGCCGCCACCCTGGAAGGCCTCGCCGCGGGCCTGGCCTGGGCGGCCGGCGCCTGGTCCCGCCGCTTCGAGGCGGCGGCCCTCCTGGAAGACCCGACCCGCACGGAGGAACTGGCCCGGGCGCGGTGGTTCGACTAGGGGAGGCGTTGCGTTCGGTGCGGGGCGGGCTGTGCGGGCGGCCCGCGGGCCTGTCTCTGCGGGTAGCCCGCACTCCCCTCGTCAGGTCGCCCCGCCGACGGCTGTCGCGCACCGCGGCGTAATGTGCGCCTTGTGAACGAACTGATCTTCCGGGGGAAAGACCGGTATCGTCCGTCCTGGACGCACGTTGCCTTGATGGCCGTCCTGTTGGCCGTCGAAGGAGCCGCTGCCATCGTCCAGCTCGGCGCGACGGGCTTCTACTGGCTGCTCGGCGGGACCGCCGTGATCGTCGGCCTCTGCTTCTTGATCGCCTTCCGCAGCTGGACCACCGTCGGGGCGGCCGGAATAACCATCTGCTGGGGCTTCGGGCGCGGCCGCACCCATCCTTGGCACGAAATCCGGTGGATCGACGTGCGCGAAACGAAGGCCGAGTACGGGGTGGCGCGCGTGGCCCGCATCACCCTCGCGAACGGGCGGCGCCGCTCCCTGCCCGCGCTCCAGCACAGCGACACGTACCCCCGCCCCGATTTCGACGTGGACTTCCGGCGGGTCGTCAACTGGTGGGAGCTGAGCACCGACCAGGCCGCGCGGGTACGGCCGCCCCTGCGGAAGCGGGACCGGGTCTCCCCCATGGCACTCGGACTCCTCCTGGGCCTCCTCATTACGGTCGTCGTCGTGGCCGTCGTCGTCATGCAGGGCTGAGCGCGGTCCATTGGGTGCGGGGTTATGGGCGGTACGGCCGCCCACCGGAGGGCTCTCAGCGAGCCGTCCACTGGTCCGTCTCGGCGAACGTCCTGCCGGGCAGCGGCTTGCCTATGAGCGCGATCGGGATGAAGAAGCTGACCTGACTGATCGCGATCATCAGCGTGGCGAGGGCCTTCTCGTCGTAGTGCTCCGCCACCTCCGCGAACAGCTCGTCCGAGACCCGCTCCCCCTGCGCGCTGGGCTCCAGCACGGCCTCCACCAGGGCCAGTGCGGCCCGCTCGGCGTCCGAAAAGTACGGCGCGTCCTTCCACGACGCCACCGCCGTGATCCGCTCCTCCGACTCCCCCGCCTTCCGCAGGAGCGTCGAATGCAGCACGGTCAGGTACGTGTTGCCCACGATCTGGCCCGCCCGCAGGTGCATCAGGCCGATCGTGGCCCGCGGGACGGAGCGGTTGCCGACCGCCTTGAACAGGGCCCCGGCGATCTCCGCGATCTCGGGCACGAACTCCTGGGGGTCGGACATCCGGGAACGCGTGGCAGTCGTGGCAGTTGCAGTCGTGGCAGTCATTGCTTCCTCCGCAGTGATCGAGCGTCGTCTTCGTTGCCGTTCACTGCATTGACGGATCGCGCCGCGTCGATGTGACAGCCTGCGCGAACTTTTTCCGGACGGTGCGGACTGCGGTGCGGGGCCGTATATTTACGGCGCCGAGCCCTCTTGCGTGGTGGCACCCGGCACTTGGCGCCACAAATACACGTCAGCGC
>NZ_JBPQTW010000165.1:0-15663 GCF_051386535.1 Streptomyces sp. URMC 127 | reverse complement strand
TCCCCGTCGAGCGCTCCTTCCCCCTCCCCCAGCACACCCGTCCCCGTGCTCCTGGGCGGGCCGTACCTGCTGATCAGCGACACCGGCAAGGCCGCGGACGTCACGGCGGCCTCCCGCGACAACGGCGCGGTCGTCATCGTCTACCAGCCCACCGGTAACCCCAACCAGCGATGGACGCTCACCGACGCGGGTGGCGGCTATGTCCGTATCACGGCGGTTCACTCCGCCAAGTGCCTCCAGGCTGACACCGCCTCGCCCGCGGGCGGGGTGACCCAACAGCCGTGCGCCGGAACCGACACCCAGCAGTGGCGTATGGCTGCTGAAGGCAGCGCCTACACACTGACTCTCAAGGCCTCCGGGCAGACCCTGGGCATCGGTCCCGGCGACGCCCTGCGCCTTCAGCAGCCAGGAGCCGGACCAGCGCGGAAATGGACCGTACGGAGTTCCTGAGCAGCACCGGGGGACTCTTTCAGCAGTCGTGCTGCGCAGCTCCTGCGATGGGGAGGGGCCGCGCGCCAGGCCGCGCAACCTCGCGCCCTCGAGCCCTCGAGCCCTCAGGATCGGCTGATTCCCGCACTTCGTGCGAACAGGCTCGTGCCCGAGCGTTTCACGTGGCGGGTGAGAGGCGTGGTCTCCGCGCCGAGGACGCCGTCGAGGGCGCCGATGCGCACGCTGAGATAGTCGTAGAGCGCGTCGGCGTCCCGGCAGACGAGGAAGGCGGCCAGGTTGTCGCGGCCGCTGGTGGCCGCGGCATAGGCCACCTCGGGGTGTCCGGACAGGGCCTCTGCCACGGCGTTCAGGCGTGCCGGGGCCACGGCCAGCCAGAGCATGGCCTCGCACGTGTACCCGTACAGCACCGGATCGATCTCCACGTCGAAGGAGAGCAGGCCGCCGGCTCGGAGTTCCTCCAGGCGGCGGCGGACGGTGGACTCCGACCAGCCCGTGGCCGCAGCCAGTTCACCGACCGGCGCGCGTCCGTCTTCGGCCAGGACTTCCAGCATCCGCCGGTCGCCGTCCGCGACGACTCGGTCGGCGGTTGCCGGCGGGGTGCCGTCCGTCCGGTCACGCGGCCGGCGCAGTGCGGTCTGTTGTTCCTCGTCCAGTTCGCTGGTGCGGCCGCGCCAGCCGTCCAGGCCGGCGACGGGACGCAGCAGGCACTGCGCGGTGACGTCCGTGATGCGTGAGCTCCGCGGGAGCTTGGGCAGGAGCAGGCTGCCGCGCAGTGGGCCGGCGTTGGCGCGGGTGACACAGGTGATCTCCGTGCCGCCTGCGGCCAGGGCCACCCACGAGGTGTCGGGACGCTCGGCGAGGGCGCCGGCCACTGCCGCGGCGGCATCGGGGACGCACCGGAGGCGGACGAGCCAGAAGACCATGCCCATGCGACGGGATTCGGGGTGCCCTATGACGCGCAGAGCGCCCGCCGATCGGAGGCGGTGGTAGCGGCGGGCGACCGTCCGGTCGGAGACGCCCAGGACGGAGGCGATGCGGCTGAAGGGGGCGCGGCCGTCGATCTGGAGCGCGTGCGCCAGTCCGCGGTCCACGGCGTCGAGGGTGACGGATTCCATCAGGAAACCGTAGTCCGGTGCTGGATTCGCGCGGAACGGCTCCGCAAGAGGACAGCGATGCGGGGCAGGAGCCAGTCTCGCCGTGCACATCGTTCCCTTTCTTCAGCGATGAGTTTCAGCCATGAGCTTCACTCACGCCCTTCACCCACGGCCATCGCCCACGACGAGGAGCAGGAAAACCATGACCTTCACGGACACGACCGTCCCGGCCGAAGACGGACTGGGAGACGGACTGGGAGACGGACTGGACGCCGTCGCCGGGACCGCCCGGCTGACCGCCGCCGTACGGGCGCGGGAGACCGAGCGCGCCGACCGGCTCTTCGGCGACCCGTACGCGGCGGCACTGGCCGGCGACCCCGGCCGGGAATCCCTTGCCGAGCACGGTGACGTGCCGGTGATACCGGTACGGACCCGCTGGTACGACGACGCCGTCGCAGGGGTGGCGCAGGCGGGGGTGCGGCAGTTCGTCCTCCTGGCGGCCGGGATGGACACCCGCGCGTACCGGCTGCCCCTGCCCGCGGACACGGTGGTGTACGAGCTCGACCGTCCTGAGCTCCTGACGCTCAAGGGCCGGCTGCTGTCCGGGGCCGAACCGCGGTGCGCCCGGGTGCCGGTGGGCGTGGACCTGGCGGCCGACTGGACGGGCGCCCTGCGGGCCGCGGGATTCCAGCCGGAGCGGCCGGCCTGCTGGCTGGTGGAGGGCCTCGTTCAGTATCTGCACGAGCCCTCCGTGCAGAGCCTCTTCGACCGGGTGACGGGGCTCTCGGCGCCGGGCAGTCATGTCCTCACCGACATCGTGGGTCGCTCGCTGCTCGACGACCCGGCTGCGGCACCGATGCTGGAGCGGCTCAGGCGGGCGGGCGCGCCGTGGCACTTCGCCACGGACCGGCCGGAGGAACTGTTCCAGGGCCGTGGCTGGCAGCCGGGGATCGTCCGCGTCGGCGAGGCGGGTCACGCCCTGGGCAGGTGGCCGGAGCCGGACCGCACGAGCCCTGCGCAGGGGTACTTCGCCCACGCGACGCGCTGAGGCCCGGCCGGCCGGCCCCCTGCTCGGGCCACCGCCCGCGAAGTGCGCCGGGCGACGGCGGGCGGCCGCGGTCCCCGGCCCGGGCCTCCTCGATCCGGGCGTCCCGGCCCAGGCGTCCACGGCCCGGGTCTCCCCGGCCTCGCGGAGCACTATCGCGCCGCCCGCCCCTTTCAGCCGTCCAGGGAGCGGGCGAACCGCTCCGCGTAGCCGTCGGCGAGCTCCCGCAGCGCCGTGCCGCAGTCACCCGCGTAGGCCGGACCGTGCATGAGCCCCATGGTGGTGGGCGCGAGGCCGGCGAGGCGCCGTATGGCCGGTGCTGTGGCCGCCGTCAGGCACGTCGCCCCGAAGACGTCCTCCGCTGCCAGCGCCGGGCTGACGATCTCCTGCTCGGTCAGCGGAGGAGAGTTCCCGATCGCGGTGAACAGGTCGCCGCAGAAGAGCGTGCCCGTCGTCTCTTCGAAGAGGAGCCCCGCGTCCCAGCCGTGCGGCACGTGCGGCGTCTCCAGACGACGGACGCGCTTACCGCCCAGATCGATGACCTGACCATCGGTCAAGGGGACCGGAGGCCGGTCGGACAGGTCATTGACTGATACCAAGCAGCCCATCGTCCCGTGCGCGACCCGTGCCCGTGGGGCCGCCGCCACCCATGAGTTCAGGGAGCCGCACTCGTCGGCCTCGACATGGCCGAAGGTGATCCAGCCGAGGCGTTCCACCGGCACCACCCGGCTCACCGCCTCCGACACCAGGGGGAACAGCGCCCTGAGGCCGCAGTGGAACAGCAACGGCTCTTCGGCGTCGATCAGGAACTGGTTGAACAAGAAGTCGGCGTCAGGGACGTACGTCGACAGCCGGTAGATGTCCGGCGCGATCTCCGTGACCAGGGTCTCCACCAGCACCGTCCTCGCCGTGTGTTCCGCTTCCTTCCGTACCGCTCCGCTCACCACTGTGACCCAGGTGACGGGTGAGGCTCGCCCAACACGCCGGGGCCGCCGGTGGAGCTGCCCCGCCCCAGGGCACCGGCCATCGGGCGGTGGCCGCGGCGCCGTCACCCGGCAGCGAGTCCGGCCCAGAGCCCTGCGGGGTGATCGGCCGGCTTCAGCCACAAGCGAGGCTGGGACTTCTCGTAACCCTCGTCGATCCCCTGGTCCCAGAGGAACCGGCCTTTGGCGTCGGGCCACACCATCTGCATGACCGGGAACGGGGGCCGGCGGTAGAAGGAGATCGCTCGCCCGAAGAACGCTCGATACCAGCGGAGGTCGGCCGTCAACGGGACTACCGGTAGCCCCTTGATGATGTCGTGGTATTCCTCACCGCTCTCCAGTACAACCCCGGCCACGGCCTCGCGCGCGAGGGCATTGAGCAGCGCGTGCATCGTCCGGATATCCAGCCCGAACATGGCCAGCTCGGCAACCCCATGGGTGTGCCAGAGACCGACCGTGTACGCGAAACCGGGCCCTTCGTCATCGGCCGGCACCATCACGACACTCCAGCCGTGCTCCTGAACCTGCTGGATCGTCCGCAGATCTACACGATCGACTTCATCTCGATCTCCGTAGTCATGGCAGATCACACAGCGGCAGGCAGGGCGGTCATTGGGCATGCCGAGGACAGTACCTTGGGCGCCCCTCGCGCACCTCGGCCTTGCCGTGTGCACAACGCATGAGGCTCGTCAGCACGTAGAGAGACTTGAGCCGGAACCAGGCCGGTTCTTGCCTATGCGGCTGTTGCCCCGTCCCACGAGAGTGGAGGCCCCTCACTCCAGAAGGGGGCTTCATCATGCTCGGTAGATTGGTTGCGGGTGCTGCGGCTGTTGCCGCCACGGTGACGCTGGCTCTGAGCGGAACTGCCTCCGCCACGTCCTCGGACAAAGCTCAGATGAAGGCACCCGGCTGCTGGTACAGCGGCAACCACTGGTGGTGCAACAACCGCGTCGGCGCACCCGTCTACCAGGCCGGCAGCGAACAGGTCGTAGCGGGGTACATGTACTCCAACCCGTCCTGGTTCGTGTGCCGTACCGAGGGTGGCGCGCACAGTGGTGGCCCGCACCCGACACGGCACATCTGGACGCAAGCCGACAACGGCGCCTGGGGCTGGATGCACGACGATCAGATCTCCAGTGAGACGAACCCGCTGCCCACCTGCTGAACCGACGGCACGTCCATCTCCTGGGGTCCCACCCTATGCCGGCGCGGCCTGTCGCCGCTGCCGCGGATGCGACGCACGGTCGCCATTGCCCTGCAACGAGGCGAATGGCTGAAGAACAAGCTCAGCAGTTCTCAGTAATCACGTCTTGCAGGGTCGAAAGGGAATTTCTGTCTTCGCTCACTTTGTTGCGGAGGCTGTCCAGAGCCTGCTTGAGAGCCTGAATCTCCGTCTCGGGCGGGTCCGGCTGGGCCTGGAGGCTCGCGATCTTGTCTTCGAGCTCGTCGATTCGCTCTTCGGTGCGGTGAATCTCCTTCTCGAGTTCTCTTGCCAGGCGCTTCATCATCTCGCAGGGTGATTCGTGGGCGGGAGACATCTCGGCACTCCTCATCAGTCCGGTCGGAGTGAGCAGGGGAATTGCAGGCTACGGCCGTGCGCACATCGCTGCATCCCGGTCCGGTCCGATGGAGGCTGTGCGGGCCCGGGCCGCGGGTTTCCACCCCGAGGCCTGAGCGCCGCCGGGTCTCACTGACGCCTGGCTTCGCGGCCTACCGCTCGCCGCCCATATGTCACATGCTCGGGGTGTCCGGAGCGGCGGCTTCGAGGTCGGTGATGCTGCCCGACATGATGGTGCGAATGTGCTCGGTGATGTGCTCCGCGGGCCAGTCCCACCAGGCCACTGCCAGGAGCCGGGCGATGTCCTCGTCGTTGTAGCGCGTGCGGATGAGACGGGCCGGGTTGCCGCCGACGATTCCGTAATCGGGGACGTCACTGGTGACCACCGCACCGGAAGCGATGATCGCGCCGTGACCGATCCGTACGCCGGGCATGACCGTCGTGCCGTGGCCGAACCAGACGTCGTTGCCGACGACGGTGTCCCCTCGGTTGGGCAGGCCGGTGAGCAGGTCGAAGTGTTCGGCCCAGGAGCCGCCCATGGTGGGGAAGGGGAACGTCGAGGGGCCGTCCATCCGGTGGTTGGCGCCGTTCATGATGAACCGCACGCCCGTGCCCAGCGCACAGAACTTGCCGATGATCAGCTTCTCCGGCCCGTAGTGGTAGAGCACGTTGCGCGTCTCGAACGCCGTCGCATCGTCCGGGTCGTCGTAGTAGGAATACTCCCCGACCTCGATCAGCGGGGAGTTCACCAGCGGCTTGAGCAGGACCACCCGGGGCTGCTCGGGCATCGGGTGGAGAATCGTCGGGTCGGCAGGCACGGGCATGGAGATGCGTTCCTCATCGATAGCGGATCGGATCCTTACCCACTCCATGATCGCTTACCGTGCAGCCCCCGGGCACCGATTTACCGGCTGCACGCACGCGGTCTGCTGCGCGCCGAAGCCGGCCCTGCCTGGCCCCGCCCGGAGCGGGTGCAGACCGCGTGCGCCGCCCTCGCCGCCCGCCTTCGCCCCGCGGTCAGGGGGTAAGGGGGTCAGGGGGCAGGGGAGCCGCACCGAAACGGCAAGTGGCCTGCACGTCCGTTCGCTCGACGTGCAGGCCACCGAGGTGACGCTGGATCAGCCACCGACATACCAGTTGATACCGAGGAAGTACCAATCGTAGGCCGGCGTGTTCTTGACGACGCGTCGGATTGCAGCGATCACGGTGTTCACCTCCTTCCAGGCGTGTAGGCCTCCACGGGGACATTGGTGGTGCGGTGGAGGGCAAAGGGGCGGCAGATGGCGGCGTTGGTCACGAAGGGGCGCAGGTCGCCGCCTTTGACGGTCAGGTGTGCACCGTCGGCGAGGGCGGTCACGCCGGTGGTGATCATGGTTTGGGCGACCGCCGCTCCGGCGCAGGTGAACGGGCCGGAGCTGTAGGGAACGTAGGGGCCGTGGTCACCTGCTTCGGCCCAGCGTTCCGGCCGGAACTCGCTGGGCCGGGTCCAGCGGTTCTCGTCGTGGTGCAGGAGATAGGGGCTGACGGACAGGATCGCACCGGGCTCGAAGGGAACCCCGCCGAACTCGGTGGGGCGTGGTACGGACCGGCCGACCATCCAGACCACCGGACGGTGCCGTGCGGCCTCACGGACGATCCAGTCCGCGGGCCACGGCCAGGAGGAACGCCGCGTGCTGTGGAGGCAGGCCAGGAGCAGCGCCCACCCCACCGAGTGGCCGACGGTTCCCACGATCGACAAGAACATCAGCAGGTAGAGGTCGGCCAGCGCGGAGTCGGGGACTCCTTCGGGGCACGTGCCGATCAGCGTGTCCAGCAGGTCTCTCGGTTCGCCGGCCGGGGCGCCTTCCCTTCGGCGAGCCGTGAGTTCCTCGATCACCGCGGGCTTCAGCTTCGGGCGGCGCAATTCCACCCATGCACGCTGCCGCATGTGAGGCGCGCGGATCAGCGAGCCGACGCGTACCGCCTGTTCCATCAGCCGACGCAACGCCGGCGAGGCCCCGGGGTGCACCAACAGATCCGCGGTGCACTGGTACACCAGCGAGACTCCGGTTCCCGGCCAGGGGCTGACCTCGGGCAGTGCGGCCACTGCCCTGGCCATGTTGTCCCGGTACTCGGGCAAACGCGTCCGCACCAGGTTGCGTACGGCGTTACCGAAGTCATTCTGGGCAGAGCGTGAGGGCAGCAGGTCTCCGAAGAAGGGAGCCATCCCTCTGTTGAAGGCCGGGTCGCGCAGCACCACGAGTGCCAGCTCCGAATCTCCCACGCACCAGGCGCCCCACGGGAGCCGGAATACGCCCGATGGGCTGCGGTGCGAGAAGTCCTCGACGAACCCGAGCGGGTTCCGCCGAAATCTGAGCATCTCCAGCATGCTCATCGAGCACCTCCCCAGCCGCTCGCCAGGCGCTGTCCGGTGTCCGGCGCATCTACGGGACGTTCAGGCCCGTTAGCGGAAATCTCGGCCTTTTTCAGGCGCGTCCATAGCGTTTCGCCGAAACATCACCCCAATGGCCCACTCTTTTTATGGTGGAGTTCCGTGTGTTGTCGGTGGTGAAGGCCGGGCCGGCGCAGCGGAGTCGGCCGGGCGCCTGATCGTCTATGGGCGAGTCAGAGCTTGCGCGGGGTCTCCGTGTCGACGCGGGGCAGAATGAGCACGCCCCACGTGACGCATACCGCCCCGACCGCCTCCGGGAGCAGCCACCATCCAGTGCGGGCCCGTTCCCCGTAGACGATCATGCCGAGGGCGAGGCTGACGAGAGCCTCGCCCAGGGTGAGGGCCGGCTGTGAGGCGATCAGCGGGCCGGACTCCATGGCGTTGGCCAGGAGGAAGAGCGCACAGGCGCCGCTGGCGACGAAGCCGTAGAACTGCCAGGCCGTGAGGAAGGCCGTTCCGCCGTCCCGGGTGAAGATGTCGGTGGCGGCGGTCATGAGGGTGGCGGTGAGGGCATAGCCGATCGCGGAGGCGGAGCTGAACAGGGCTGCGCGGAGCCGTCCGCGGGGTCTGGGCAGCGCGGCCAGGACGCACAGGGCCATGACTCCTGTGGTGCAGACCAGGGTCAGGATCCACAGGCTGCCGGCCACCTGGCTGTGGCCGCCGGAGGGCGCCGCCGCTGCGAGAGCAAGGCCCAGTCCTGCGGCGACCAGGACCGAGGCCGCCCAGCCCGCAGCCGGGAGCGGCCGGCGGGAATGGGCAGCGGCGATCAGGAGAGTGAACGGGAGCTCGGTCACCAGAATGGGCTGCACGAGGGACAAGGAGCCGAGGTTCAGAGCCATCGCCTGGCAGGCCGCGGCGCCGACGATCACGCCGATGCCGGCGAGCCAGGCGGGGCGCCGCAGGAGGTGCCCGACCAGGCGGACGCTGAAAGCGTCCCCGTGCGGCACCGTCACCGCGGCGATTCTCTGCAGTACCGTCCCCGAGGCGTTGCCGATGGCCGCCAGCAGGGCGAAGAGCACGGAGAGCGCGGCTGCCACGGGCGGCTCCCTGCTTTCGTCACTTCGATTACTTCACTCGCTTACTTACTCACTCGGGTGCTTCACTCGCTTACTTACTTCACTCGCTTACTTACTTCACTCGCTTACTTACTTCACTCGTTTGCTTCACTCGGTTGCTTGCTTCGCTCGCCTGCTTCGCTCGCTGACACGACGATCACACGCGTCGTGCGGAGGGGGGAAGAAGGCGCGCGGTCGGTTACGACCCGTAAGCGATACCCGGCGTCGACGGCGAGCTCTTCGTGCCCCTCTCGCATCGCCGCCCCGCGTCCGGGTAGGCGACGCAAGGACACCGGTCAGAAGGCAGGGAGGGAACGCCATGGTGGTGCGGGAGCAGGCCTCGGCAAGCCGTGATTCGGACAGCGCAGAGGCCGATCGAGCGAAGGCCGAGGGGGCGGCAGAGGGCCGGCTGGAGGCCGAACACCTCGCGGGGAAGAAGCTCGCCGGGAAGGAGCTCGCCGGGAACGAGCCGGACAACCGGTTCGCTGATCCGCCGACGTCCCGGTCGGTACTCTCGCTGAGCGGCGCGGAGGAGGGCGTGGCCACGCTCACCGCGCGCGGAGGAAACGCCATACCGAAAGGGATCCGCGTGGTCGATGAATCCGGCACGCTGATTGCCGCCTACATCGGGTTCGCACTCGACGACCTGAGCGTGGCCAAGTCGGCCCGGTCCGCAGTCGCCGGTGCACTCGCGCTCTCGCTCGACAGCACGGATGAGAAGGACGAGGCCAAAGCGGCATCACCATCAGGGGTCATTGCCGGTCAGGTCGGCGAGGACATCCCGGTAGAGCTGACTCCCGGCGAGTTCCGGGACCACGCCGTCACCCTCTTTGCCGGTGAACTCATCGACGTGACACGTGAATTACGGGCATCGGGGCCCCGGAGGGAACTGTCGTCAGTGGGCGAGACGTCCCAGGCGTAGCAGATCATCGGCGGGCCGCTGAGGGTACGCAGTACCATCGGCCTTCCTGGATGATCACAGACTGCTCCTGCTTCCTGCTGCTCCGGAGCGGGTCACGGAGCGGCGAGGAGGGGCGGAATCGTGTCGGGTGGAACCACGTCCTGGCTGGCGGCGCGGCGTGCGGAGCGGGCCTGGCTGGACGCCGTCGGCTTGCTCGAGAAGGGGGACACCGAGCGGGCCGCCGTTCGCTTCGCGGACGCGGTGCGCGACGACCCGACCGCGGCCGACGCCTGGCTCGGTCTGCACGCGACGGGCGTCCGGCAGGACGAGGCTCTGGCCGCCATGGACCAGCACGCGGCGAAGTTCGGGGCCCTGCGGGCCAAGCACAACAAATCCCTGGCATCAGAGTTCCCGATCGGCGTTTTCGTCAGCTTCTCGCTGGAGACGGGGCGGGATCTGTGGCTGGCGACCCTGAGCGCGCTCCTGGACGCCGATGCCCTCGACGAAGCGTGGCAGGGGATGGCGGAGGCGGAGCTGGACTGCGACGAGACGCGCTTCGTCGCCACGCGGTACGCCTACCTCGCGGAGGACTGGGACTGGGTGCTGTCCTGCTCGACCGGTATCGAGGATCCGCTGCTGAGCAGTGAGGCGCAGCTTTACGTCGCGCAGGCGCTCATCGCGCAGAAGGTCTGGCACGAGGCCCTCAACACGCTGGACCGGCTCTCGGAGGAGGCGGAGACCGGCAGCCCCTTCGACGCCGAGCTCGCGTACTGGAGCGGCCGGGCTCACGAGGGCCTGGGGGCGCAGGAGGAGGCGCTCAAGAACTACCAGTACGCCTTCCGCTACTGGCCCACGCTCTACGACGTGGAAGAGCGGGCACAGGTGGTGCGCTCCGGGGCCGGGGTCGCTGCCGCAGCGGCGCAGGAGCGTACGGATCTCCTCGCCCAGGCGCGGGCCGAGCTCGACGGGATGATCGGCCTGGAGTCGGTCAAGCGCCAGGTCCACACCCTGATCGCCCAGCTGGAGATGGCCCGGCTCCGCGCGGAGCAGGGCATACCCACCCGTAGCCGGCCGCAGCATTTCGTCTTCGCCGGCCCGCCCGGCACGGGAAAGACCACGGTGGCCCGCATCGTAGGGAAGGTGTTCGCGGGGCTCGGCCTGCTCGAGCGCGGTCATGTCGTCGAGACGCAGCGCGTCGATCTGGTCGGCGAGCATCTGGGCTCGACCGCGTTGAAGACGTCGGCGGTCATCGACTCCGCCCTGGACGGCGTTCTCTTCATCGACGAGGCGTACGCCTTGGTCAACGGCGGCTACAACGGCGGCGACGCGTTCGGCAACGAGGCACTGCAGGTCCTGCTGAAGCGTGCCGAGGACGACCGCGAGCGCCTGGTCGTGGTGCTGGCCGGCTACCGGCGGGAGATGGAGACCCTCCTGGCCGCCAACCCCGGTCTGGCATCGCGCTTCACCACACGCGTCGACTTCCCCTCGTACGCGCCGGAGGAGCTGCGGCGGATCGCTGCCGTGCTGATGGACGACAACGGCGACGTACTGTCCCCGGAGGGCGAGAGCGCCTTGGCCCAGATCCTGGAGACCGCGGCGGACAGGATCGACGAGCTGGGCAACGGACGGTTCATCCGCAACCTGTGCCAGAAGGCCGCCGCCCAACGCGACCTCCGCCTCGCCGGCTCCGCCCGCAACGGCCAGCCGCTGACTCGTGAGGACCTTGTCACCGTGCAGGCGTCGGACGTCTTCGCGGCCTTCGACGACCTCATAGCGAGTGCGAGTACGAGCGTGAGCGCGAGCTGAGCGGAAGAGCGGGCGGCGGGCTTGGGAATGGAAGCCGGGCCTGACGGTTCGCACAGCCCACAAACCCGGGCCGTGAGCCTCAGGCCGGCTGTTTCCAGCAACCCCGATGCCGGAGACCCGTCAATGGCGTACGTGACTGACGAAGACGTCGCCTCTTCCCCCACGGTGACCCGGCACGACTCCGGCGGCATAAGAGACGAACACAACGTGGCGGCCGTGAGCGTCGACGGCGAAGTCCTGTGATGTGAGCGGCTTCCCGTCTGCGCTGAAGGCACCCGTCACCGTACGTCCGGTACGCAGATCCCGCAGGTGGAGGGCATCCGGGCTGTCGTAGGCCAGGTACCGGCCGTCGCCGGTGAGACGGGCCGCCGACATACCGGTGCCGAGGCAGGACGTGACCCGGCGCGTCAGGTCCCGGATGTAGGTGTACGTCCCCGGCCTGTCCGTTTTCGGGCACGTGGTGTTGACAAGGGCTGATGAGGAGAAGACCACGTGCCTGCCGTCCGCGCTGATGGCCGGCCTTCCGGCGTTGTGATCGTAGAGACGGCCCTCGTACGGCACGTCCAGTTGTTCGGAGCGAGCGGTGGCACGGTCCCAGACGAAGGCTCCACTGCCCTGGCCAGGGCCGGACACGGTCGCATTGTTGGCCCAGAAGGCGATCCTGCGGCCGTCGGCGCTGATGGCCGGATGGCGAGCGGCCCCGTAGCCCGGTGGCGGGTCGATGACCCGCCGAGTGGTACCGCTCCAGCGGTCCCGCACGTAGATGCGCCACCTTCCGATCGCCTCGCTGCCGTCTCCGTTCAGATTGGCGTGACCGGAGGTGAAGGCGACGTATCGGCCGTCGGCGCTGACCGACGGTTGGAAGCCGTCGAGATCCTTGTCGTCCAGGCCGACGTTGATCTTCTCTGTGCGTCCGGTCCGCAGATCACGCACGTAGACATCGCCCCGCCGGTCAGGGCCGCGCCGGCCCGGTACGTAGTCGATCCATGAGGAGACGAAGGCGAGGTAGCGGCCGTCGGCACTGAGCGCGGGCTCGTAGGTGCGGATGCCGGCCGGGGCGCTCTCGCCGTGGGCGGTCACCTTGGTGAGGGCACCGGTGCGCAGGTCACGGACGTAGACGTTGTCCTGGTACAGCGGACCGGTGCCGGGCTTCAGGTTGTCGGCCATGGAGGTGAAGGCGACGATGCGGCCGTCCGCGCTGATGCTCGGATCCCTCGAAGGGCCGTTGCTCGGTGTGCCGTTCTCAGCCACGCTGACCAGTTCCGTGCGTGGCCGGAGGGGCGCGGCGTCAGCCCGTGCGGCATCCGGGGCCAGCAGCACGGCGCTGGCCAGGGCCACCAAGGCAGCTAACGGGCCGCGCTTCGATCTGGCCTTGGATCTGCTGGATCTGCTGGATCTGCTGGATCTGCTGGGCCTGTTGGACCCGCTGGGCCTGTTGGACCCGCTGGTCTCGCTGGACTCCCTGGACTCGCTGGGCCTGCCCTTGCGTCTGATCACGAATTCCTCCGACGTGACGGTTCGTCCGGTCGCTGGAACTGGAACGCAGGGGACATTACAAGGCAGTTGCTGTCCCGGCCAGGGTGGAGTTCCGGGTTCACCTACGGCGTTCCGCCCCTCCCCCGACCCCCCGGCCCCTGGGACTAATGCATGATCGTTCGCGGTAGGTGGGACGGGTTACTGCTGCAGTGGTAGATCTGCAGGCTTGAGCCGCGCCCGACCGTCACCACCGTGGGCGTGCGGTTGTGGTACGGGTGTCCGTGTCCGCGTCCGTCCACGTCCTCGACGGGGCACCAACTGCGGCTCCTGCCGTCCCACTCACTGCCGACGACGGTCAGCAGTGCCTCCACGCGACCGCCGCACTCCCCGCACTGAAGCTCGTCAGGGCCTGCCGGGTTGCGGTAGGTGAAGTGTGCCGGCCAGCCGCCGACCTTCCAGCCGGGAGCGACGGACAGGTCCCCTTCGTAGTCCAGCGGCCGACGGTCCGCCGAGTACTCCTTCGCCAAGGTGACGACGCGCGTCCTCTGCTCCTCCGTGAGGAGGTGCATCGGGGGGAACTCTCGCACCTGCTCAGGATGCAGCGCACAGGGCGTCGGCACGTGGTCGCTCATGTCGACGTACGGGGGCTCGGGGGGCTCGGTCAGGATCTTCCGGACGTCCGAGGACAACCGCCATCGCAGCTGCACCGCACCGGAGGATCCTTCGATCTCGTCGAACGGGGTCCACAGCACCTGAACCATGTCTGTTCCGGCGGGGCACGGGAGCCCGGGCACGTCGCGGGCGTAGAGCTGCACGAGCGGAATGAGCGGCAACGGCCCCTCCGGCAGCAGTTCCAGTGCGTATCCGGCTCTGATCCGGTCGACTACTGCCGTCTCCTGCTCGGTGAGCAGTTCCTCACCGGGCCTGCGGGGGCGTGATCGTGCTTGCGTGATGATCTCTCGCAGCGAGCGGATGTCCGCCAGGGTGGTCAGGGGCCCGTACGCCCCGTGTACCGGCTCGTACACCGGCCAGGGCTCTCCCACCGGCCACAGGAGTGGGCCACCCACCGAACTGTCATGAACGGTGGGTGCAGCACCGGGGCGCGGGTGCAGACGAGTGGCTGTCCTGGCCAGGTCCGCCAGTTCCGGGAGTTCCACGGCCAGGTCCAGCGGGCGCGGCGGCGTTGTGCGTGTCAATGTTTCCCCTCGCAGATTTCCCTCGCCGATCCTCCTCGCCAAGGACGCTTCATCCCATCCCATCCATCCATCCAAGCACAGCAAACACAGGACGAGGCGCTGGCATCTCTTGCCGAAGGCTGGGCGCTGCCACCCAAGGGGGCTGCCTCTACCAGAGTCACCGGCGAACGCGCACGGGCCACGGGTCCCGGTCTGCCGGGCCCGTCAGGGACCGGGTGGCCCCGACCTGCCCGGCGTTGGTCCCGAATCTTCCGCACGCCCGGGCTGACCTGCTGCGCGGCTGCTAGACCTGACCCAGTGCCCGCGATTGCGCAGGGCCGGTTGCCACCCTCTTGTTTCTCTCGGGAGCGTCATGCTGTCTGCCGAATCGGCCTCGGTGATCCGGGCCACGCTGCCTGCCGTCAGCGGGGCACTGGACGAGATAACCACCCGCTTCTACGCGACGATGTTCGCCGAACACCCCGAGCTGCTGGACGGCATGTTCAACCGTGGCAACCAGGCGAGCGGTGCGCAACGGCGGGCGCTGGCGGGTTCTGTTGCCGCCTTCGCCGGCGCGCTTGCAGCCGACCCGGGCGCCCGCCCGGACACGCTGCTCGCGCGTATCGCGCGCAAGCACGTGGCCGTCGGCGTCACCGACGACCAGTACACGATCGTGCACAAGTATCTGTTCGCCGCCATCGCGGAGGTCCTCGGCGAGGCGGTCACCCCTGCCGTGGCGGCCGCCTGGGACGAGGTGTATTGGTTGATGGCGGGGGCGCTCATCGCCCGGGAAGCCCGTCTCTGCCTCGAAGCACAGGTACGGCCTGGGCATCCCTGGCGGCAGTGGACCGTCCTGGAGCGACGGCAGGAGACCGCCGACACCGTCTCCTTCCTGCTGCGGCCGGCCGACGGTGCCCCGGCGCCGCGGGCCCGCGCGGGGCAGTACGTCAGCGTGCGGGTCAAGATGCCCGACGGCGTTCACCAGTTGCGCCAGTACAGCCTCTCCTCGGCCCCCGGTGAGCAGACGCGCCGGATCACCGTCAAGCGCGTCGGCGGTGACGGTGCCCCGGAGGGTGAAGTGTCGAACCTGCTGCACCGCACCCTGCGGGCCGGCGATGAACTCACCCTCTCGGCGCCTTTCGGTGATGTGGTGCTGGACGAGAGCGACGCACCGCTGATACTCGTCTCCGCCGGTATCGGCTGCACCCCCATGGTCGGCATGCTGGAGCATCTCGCGCGCACCGCGTCCACCCGTCCTGTCAGGATCCTGCACGCCGACCGCTCCCCTGACGATCATGCGCTGCTCAGCGACGTGAACCGGCTGGTCGACGCACTCCCCAACGCACGAGCCATGTTCTGGTACGAGCGGTCGGCGACAGCACAGGCGGGATGGTTGGGATGGACGGGACAGATGGAACAGCCGGAACGGCCGGGCTCTCGGGCAGGACGGATAACCCTCGACGGTCTCGGTCTGCCGACCGACGGGCACGTCTACCTGTGCGGCCCGCTGCCCTTCATGCGGGAGATCCGGTCACAGTTGCTCCGTGACGGCTTCGCTGCTCGCGCCATCCGCTACGAGGTCTTCGGTCCCGACCTGTGGCTGGCTGACGTCACCGCCTGACCGGCCCGAGGAGGCGAGGGGTTGCTTCTCCGCGGCGGGCGGCGCCGGGGGCACGGCCGCCGCGGGGG
>NZ_JBPQTW010000164.1:0-15728 GCF_051386535.1 Streptomyces sp. URMC 127 | reverse complement strand
GGCCGCGTCGAGTCCACCGGCTTCTGCTCCACGCGCGGCCACCGCGTGGAGGCCGCGAGCCCGCGCGGCGTCCCGCCCGTCCCCGAGAGCCCGCCCACGGCCGGCGCCCGCAGACGCGCGGAGACCGACCAGCTGTTCACCGTGGGCCCCGCCGGCGACGGACTGCTCGACCTGCCCGTCGTCTCCACCCCCTCCCCCGAGGCCCTCGTCGTCACCGACCCACGGGCCCCGCTGGGCGGCAAGACCTGCGGCCACGAGGGGTGCACCGCCGTCGTCGGCAGGTCGTACGCCGGGCAGCCCGCCCTGCCCGTCGGCTTCTGCGACCGCTGCGGCCACCCTTACGACTTCACGCCCCGCCTGGCCCCCGGCGACCTGGTCGGCGGGCAGTACCGCGTGGTGGGCTGCGTGGCCAACGGCGGCCTCGGCTGGGTCTATCTGGCCCACGACATGCGGCTCGACCGGCGCCCCGTGGCGCTCAAGGGGCTCATCAACGCCCGGGATCCGGTCGCCCTGCAGCGCGAGGCCGAGGAGCTGCGCGTCCTCATCGGCTCCGACCACCCGGACATCGTCCGCGTCATCAACTTCGTCTCCCACAAGGACTCCGCAAGCGAGGACGGCGCCGCCGCCACGGACACCGCAGGCAGGGGCGGCAGCGGCGGCAGCGGCACAGGCACAGCCACAGGCGCCGACGACCCGGGAGACAACCCAGGAGACAACAGCATCGGCGGCAGCCACACCCGCTACATCGTCATGGAGTTCGTCCGCGGCATGCACCTCTCCCAGGTGCGCGACCGCATCACCCGCGGCGAGGGCCCCTTCGGCGAGGACCGCGTCTTCGAGTACGTCCTCTCCTACGGCTGCCGCATCCTGGACGCCCTGGAGAGCCTGCACCGCAAGAACCTCGTGTACTGCGACCTCAAGCCCAACAACGTCATGCACTACGCGGACCGCGTCAAGCTCATCGACCTCGGCGCCGTCCGCGACCTGAACGACCGCACGGGATACGTCCTCGGCGCCCGCGGCTTCACCGCCCCCGAGGTCGTCCGCGCGGGCGTCGAGGGGCTGTCCGTCCGTTCGGACCTCTTCAGCCTCGCCGTCACGCTGCGCACCCTCTCCGAGGGCTGCCTCCTGCGGCCCCCCGGGCTGGGCGCCGAGTCCTACGAGCGGGTCCTCGCCCGCGCCGGCGCCGACGATCCGCGCGAACGCTTCGCCTCCGCCCGCGAGATGGCCGAGCAGCTGCGCGGCGTCCTGCGCGAGATCCGCTCCCTGCGCACCCGCACCGAGACCCCCGAGCCGTCCACCCTCTTCGCCGCCACCGCCACCCTCCTCGACGCCTCGCTCGGGCGCGTGCCGCCCCTGGAGCGCTGGCTGACCGCCGAGCGGCGGCCGCTCCTCGACCCCGGCCTGCCCGAGCCCGACCGCGTGCCGCACCACCTGCCCGAGCCGTACTGCGACCCGGCCGATCCGGCCGCCACCCTGCTGGCCCAGCCCACCACCAGCGGTCCTCGCCGGCTCATCCAGCAGCTGTACGCCTCGGGGCTGGAGACCGTGGAGATCTGCTTCCGGCAGCTGCGCGCCCACCTGGAGCTGGGCGAGCTCGACGCCGCCCGCGAGCGGCTGACCACCGCCCGCGCGCTCCTCGGCGACCTCGCCCCGTACGACTGGCGGCTGTGCTGGCACCAGGGCCTGCTGTTCCTCGCCCGGCGCGAAACGGAGGCGGCGCAGGGCGAGTTCGAGCGCGTCTACCACGCCCTGCCCGGGGAGTACGCCCCGAAGCTGGCCCTCGGCTACTGCGCCGAGAAGGCCGGCTCCCCGGCCGCCGCCGAGCGCTATTACGACGCCGTGTGGCAGCGCAGCCGGACGCAGGGCAGCGCCGTCTTCGGGCTCGCCCGGCTGAAGCTGGCCGGTGGCGACCGCACCGGCGCCGTCGCCCTCCTCAGCAGCCTGCCCGAGGTCTCCCGCCACTACGACGCGGCCCGGATCGCCTGCGTCCGTATCCTCGCGGGCCGGCTGGAGGCCCTGCGGCCCGGCGACGACAAGCCCCTCCTCCCGGACCGCTCCGACATCACCGCCGCCTTCGGCCGCCTCCCCCGGCTCTATCTGGACGAGGGGCACCACGCCGGGCCCGCCCGCGACCGGCTGGAGGCCGAGACCCTCGAAGTCGCCCTGGAGCGCGTGACGAAGGGCACGGAGGCGGCCACCGCCGGCTCCCGGCTGTTCCTCGGCCCGGAGGACAGCGCCGAGGGCGAGGAGTTCACCCTGCGCACGCGGCTGGAGGCGAAGCTGCGCCGGCTCGCCCGCCAGGCACCCACGCCGGGCGGCCTGGCCGTGCTGGTCGACCTGGCCAACAGCGTCCGTCCCAAGACCCGCTTCTGACCCCGGGGGAACGCATGGACCGCAGCAAGGGACCGAGGCCGTGAGCCGCGACGACGGGGCGGCCCCGGAGGACCGCGCACCGACGGCGGCGCTGCCCGCCCTGACCGCCCAGCTCGGCCAGAACAAGTACCTGGCGGCGGGGTCCGGCGCCGTGCCGGCCCACGCCGTCCTCACCGTCGAGGGCCACGGCCTGGCCGGGCTGGCCACCCACGCCTCCTCCGCCGAGGTCGTCGTCATCGACTGCTCGGGCTCCATGAACTGGCCCAGCACGAAGATCGGCGCGGCGCGGAAGGCCGCGGCCGCCGCCATCGGCGTCCTGCGCGACGGCACCCGCTTCGCCCTCGTGGAGGGCACCGACAAGGCCCGCGTCGTCTATCCGCCGACCGGCCGGATGGCCGTCGCGAGCCCCGACACCCGGGGCGACGCCGCCCGCACCGCGCACACGCTCGTCGCCGCGGGCGGCACCGCCATCGCCTCCTGGCTCGCCTGCGCCCGCGACCTCCTCACCGCCGAGGGCCAGGACCATCCCATCCGGCACGCCCTCCTGCTGACCGACGGCCGCAACCAGCACGACCGGCCCGGGGAGCTGGAGCGCGTCCTCACCGACTGCGCCGGGAAGTTCACCTGCGACGCGCGCGGCATCGGTGAGGAGTGGGCCGCCACCGAGCTGCGGGAGATCGCCGGCCGGCTGCACGGCATCGCGGACGCCGTCGAGCAGGACTCCGACCTGGAGGCGGAGTTCCGCCGGATGATGCGCAAGGCCATGGACAAGTCGCTGCCCGGCATCCGGATCCGCGTCCGGCTGCGCGTCGGCAGCGAACTCGGCTTCTTCAAGCAGGTGTTCCCCACCGAGCTGGACCTGACCCGGGAAGGCGTACGGACCGGGGAGCGCACCTGGGAGTTCCCGACCGGCGCGTGGGGCGACGAGTCCCGCGACTACCACCTGTGCGTCACCGCCGATCCCGCCGGCGACCCGATGGGAGAGGACATGCAGCTGGCCTCGCTGGCGCTGGTGCCGGAGGGCGCCGGCGACCACCCCGCCGAGACGGCCGTCGCCCTGCCCAGGCCCGTCCCCCTGCTCGTCCACTGGACCGACGACCTCGTCCTGTCGACGCGCATCGATCCGCGCGTGGCCCGCTACAGCGGCTACGCCGACCTCGGCCGGGCGGTCAACGCCGGCTGCGAGGCCTTCGAGGCCCGCCGCTTCGGGGCGGCGGAGGAGGAGTGGGGCCTTGCGGTGCGGCTCGCCCACGAGCTCGGCGACGAGAAGATGCTGCGCCGGCTGCGGCGGCTGGTGGAGGTGGCGGACGCCGCCGAGGGGCGGGTCCGGCTGCGCGACGAGATCACGGCGGGCGATCTCAACTCGGCGTGGGTCGTCTCCAACCACAGCACGCAGACCCGCAGGTCCGCGGTGCCGCCGCGGCAGGCCCGCCCGCCGCACGAGCCGGGCCCGCCGCCGGGCGTGCCGGCGGGTGTGCCTGCGCCGCGGCGCAGGGGCGCCGCCGGGCCGGACGTGCAGTGCCCCGTCTGCCACCGCGTCTCCCCCGGCACGGCACGGATCTGCCCCCGCTGCGGCACGGTCCTCCCGGCGGGCGGCGGCCCCGCGCCGGAGGGCCGCGCCCGGCCGGAACAGGAGCCCCCGGAGCCGGCCGCATGACCGCCCCCACCACCGCTCCGCCGGGGCCCACGAGCCCCACCGGCCCCGAGGGCCCCGACACCCGCCGCTGGCTCATACGCCGCCTCGTCGTGCTGCTGGTGGCCACGGTGCTGGCCTGCGGGGCGCTTCAGGCGGCCTACTACGGGGTGAGCCGGTGGGCGGACGAAGTGCCGGACCGGACGGTCCCGGCGATGGGCCACGTCGCCGCGACGCAGCGGGCCCTGGAGCAGTCGCTGGAGGCCGCGAGGACCGCCCTGGGCAGCCACTCCGCCGCGACGGAGGGCGCGGGCGAGGACTACCGAGTGAAGATCAACGCCGCGTCCAGGAGCCTGGAGAAGGCGGTGAGCACCACCGTCGCGGGCCCCGGCGGCCGGAACATCCTGGACACCGTGGTCGGCCAGGTCGGTTCGTACGACTTCCTCATCGGGCAGGCCGCACGCAGCGGAACCGGCACAAGGCTCCGGAACGCGTATCTGCAGTACGCGGACAGCACCCTGCACCGGGACCGGTCCGGCGTCATCGCCCGGCTCAGCAGCGTCCAGGACAAGCAGGCCGGAGTGCTCCACGCACAGGCGACGTCCGGCTGGCTGGTGAAGCTGGTCTGGTGCGTGGCCCTCGTGCTCTGGGCCGGACTCCTCTGGCTGCTCGCCGACACCCAGCGCTTCCTCCGCCACCGTTTCCACCGCCGTTTCAACGGCCCCTTGGCAGGGGCCACCGTGCTCGTGGCGGTCCTCGTGCCGCTGCTCGTGTCCGCCGCCGTGTTGCTCCAGGAGGCCCTCGGCCGGGCCCGCGACGAGGTCCGGGCCGGTCATGTCTCCGACCGCCTCCAGAGCGCCGTCGACGCCCACCTCGCGGGCACGCACTGGCTGGTCTCCGGCCCCCTCCTGATCCCCCTGGCGGCGGTCGTCACCGCCGCACTGGTCGTCATCGGACTCCAGCCCCGCCTGGAGGAGTACCGCTTCGGGCGGACCGGGCAGCACCAGGGCCGGCGGTTCCGCTTGTTCGAGACCACCACGGTCCTGTGCGCCCTGTGGCTGGTGCTGTTCACCGCCGCCGGCAGCAGTGACCGGCCCACCGAGCACCGGGGGCGGATCAACGTCCTTGCCTCGTGGACCGACGCCGAAGGAGCGCGCTTCCGCAAGGTGCTGGACGCGTACTCCAGGAAGTACCACGTCCACGTCGACTACCAGGGCACCACGGCCATCCGGGAAGTGCTGCTCTCCCGGCTGAACGCCGGCAACCCGCCGGACATCGCGATCCTGCCCAGCCTCGGCGAGGTCCGGGAGTACGTGAAGCAGAAGCCCTCGCCGCGCGAGCTCACCCCCTTGCTCAAGGAGGCCCTGCGGAAGTACGACCCGCTGTGGGCCCCCCGGTTCGGCAGCGAGGTCTACGCCATCGCCGTCAAGGCCGATCTGAAGAGCGTGGTCTGGTACGACGGCACCCTCCACCGGCCCCCGCGCACGCTGGCGGAACAGGGCGGCGGGCAGTGGTGCGCGGGCATGGGCGACGACGCCACTTCCGGCTGGCCCGGCACCGACTGGATCGAGGACATCCTGCTGCAGCAGAGCGGCACGCAGGCGTACGAGCAGTGGGCCCGGGGCGACCTCCCGTGGACGGAAGGGGCCGTGCCCCGGGCATGGGAGGCCTTCGGGAACGTCTTCACCAAGGAGTCGGCGGCGGCCGCCCTGAAGAACGACTGGGGGCAGAAGCTCTTCTCCCGGGACCGGTGCACCCTGCAGCACCAGGCGTCGTTCGTCCGCAGCGCCGAGTACACGCGGCGCGCCGCCTTCGCGCCCACGCGCGAGGTGCTCCCCGTCATCGCCCGCAGCCCCGCCGCCACCGAGGTGTCCGCGGACTTCGCGGTGCTGTTCGCGAACAAGGGCGAGCGGGCCTCCGCTGCCGAGGACCTGATGCGGTTCCTCACCACCAAGGAGGGGCAGAAGACCTGGGCCGAAGTGCCCGGCGAGACGAAGGAGGACCGGAACACCACCAACCCCGGGCGGCCCTTCTTCGTCACCAAGGGCGCGCCGGTCCCCGACCCGGACACCGAGCGGGTCAACGCCGCCATCAGCAGGGCGTTCACCGGCCCGCAGCCCAAGTGCCTGGACGCCTCGGACATGATGCCGCTGCGGATGCGGTTCGCCTTCCAGCACGGCGTGCTGGACTACCTCAGCGACCCCGGCCCGGAGAAGCAGCGGCAGGTCCTGGCCTACCTGGAGGAGGTCCGGAAGGAGCTGACGGGCGCCGCCCGGGAAGTCCCCACGCCGCGCGTCTGCGAGTGACCCGCCCCTGCCGTCCGCTACTTCGCCAGGTTGTCCGGGCACCCCGTGCCGCGCGGCAGCTTGTAGCGGGCCACGATGTGGTACGTGCCCGGCTTCGGCGCGTGCAGCAGCGTCCAGTCGTCCTCCGGCCGGTCCTCGCGGGCCTCCTGGACCTCCTTGGACAAGCAGCCGTTGACGTTGACCGGCGGCTCGCCGCGCGGCCCCGCCTTCGGCGGCTGGACGTCCTTGCCCGCCTCGTCCACCAGGCCCAGCCACGGCGAGTACGGGATGCGGATCAGGACCGGCCCGGCCTTCCGCACCGTGATCGTCAGGCCCTCGGCGTCCGTGCGCTCGACCACCGCCGGCGGGTCGGCGAGCGGAGTCGGTGACTCCACCTCGTACAGCCGCCAGTTCGCGTCCGACCACACCTCGCGCAGGTACGGCTGCCCCTTGGCGACGAGCTTGGCCTCCTCGACGGCCGCGTGGTCCGGCTCGCCGGTGGGCAGCACCACGTAGTGCACGGCCCAGCGGTCGAGCCAGGCGCGGTAGGTGGAGGAGGTGAGCAGGCCCGGCTCGTAGAAGAGCGGGTTGCGCTCGCGGTCGGCCTGCCGGTTCCAGCCGCGGGCGAGGTTCACGTACGGGGTGAGGGCCGAGGACTCGCGGTGGCTGCGGGCCGGCACGACCTCGACGCGGCCGCGCGCCGCGTCGGCCTGCTGCAGCCGGTGCACCAGGGGCGCGAGCTCGCGCGCCCAGGAGGCGGCGGGCGTGGTGTGCATGATGTCGCCGATGGAGACGGCCAGCTGCCAGATCGTGCACGTGGCCAGGGCGGCGGCCAGCGCCGTCCAGCGCAGGCCGCTCTTCAGCAGCTCGGCCGGGCGCGGCACCTTCAGCTCGGGCAGCGCCGCGACCAGCACCGTTCCGCCGAAGATCATGCCGAGCCGGGAGACGTTGGTGCCGATCTGGGAGGGGATCAGCCAGACCAGCAGGACGGCCAGGACGTAGAGCGCCGAGGACATCCGGACCGTGCGCCACTCCTTGGGCACGAACAGCACCCCGAAGATGCCGCTGAGCAGCGGCAGGATCGCCGAGACGAAGGCCATCGGCTGGTGGCCCGAGAACGGGAACAGCCACGCCGACAGGCCCACCACCACGGCCGGGGAGATGCCCAGCGCGTACGCCGCCGGACGGCGCTTGCCCAGCCACAGGGCGGCCGCGACGAAGCCCACGAACAGGCCGGCGACCGGGCTCGACGCCGTCGCCAGCGCGGCCGCCAGCGCGGCGAGGCCCGCCCGGCCCCAGCGGTACTTGCCCTCCGAGCGCCAGCGCATCGGCCACGCGAAGATCACGGCGACGGCCGCCAGGCCGAACATCGTGCCGAGCCCGAAGGTGACCCGGCCGGAGATCGCGTTGCAGGTCAGCGCGAAGGTGCCGTACAGGGCCGGCACGAGCGGCCGGCGCACGACCCTGCTGCGCACGAGCAGCAGCGCCAGCAACCCGGCGGAGAGCGTGCCCGCGATCATCATCGTGGTGCGGACGCCGATGCTGGCCATCAGGTACGGCGAGATCACGCTGTACGAGACGGGGTGCATGCCGCCGTACCAGGCGAGGTTGTACGCCGAGTCGGGGTGCTGGCCCACGAACTCCGCCCAGGCGTCCTGGGCGGCCAGGTCGCCGCCGCTGTTCGCGAAGACGTACACCCACACCACGTGCGCCACGGCCGCGACCACCAGGGTCGTCAGCACGGGACGGGCGGCCAGGGCGCGGCCGGTGCGGGTCAGGCGCTCCCGGAAGGCGCCGCCGGAGGGGGCGGGGGTCGGAGCGGTGGACCGCGGGGGCGCTATCCCGGCGGGGGTGCGCTCCTCCTGCCGGTCACCCGGCTCGTCCGGCTTGCCGGCCCGCGCCGGGCCCACGGTGCTCACTGCGGCTCTCCCCGTCTTCCCCCGAGTCTTTCCCCCATCGTCACGCTGTCACGGACTTGCGGGTAGCGCACGGCGTGGTGCCGTGCTCAAACCCTCGCGACGCTAGCACGCCGCGAGGGCACAGCAGGGGCGGCGGCCGCCGCCCCGCGCGACACCCGCCCGGCCGGTCGGCCGGGCGGGTCGGCCGGGCGGTCAGCCCAGGCGGGTCAGCTTCGACCCGAAGCCCGGCTCGGCCAGCGCCGACTTCAGCGCCACCGGCACCCGGACCTGGCCCGGGCCGCTGCCCACGGTCAGCATGCCGACCTCCGTGCCGGGCTTCGCCGTGTGCGGCACCTTGTGGCCGCCGTCGTTCAGCTCCAGGCCGACCGTCAGGCCAGCCCAGCCGACCGCGGTGACGTCCTTGGTCGCCACGACCGGGGTGCGGCCGCCGAGGCCGTCGTCCACGGCGCCCACGACGTCGCCCTTCTTGACGACCGTCTTCGCCTCCAGCGCCTTCTTCGCGGACTCGATCGCGTCCTTGGTCGCCGCGACCACCGAGTCGATGATCGGCGTCTTGTGCTGCGCCAGGACGGCGCCGATGATCAGCTGCGTCGTGCCGCCGATCTTCTTCTCCGCGGCGAAGAGCAGGTTGCCGCCGGCCGCGGTGGTCGTGCCCGTCTTGATGCCGGTGCCGTACAGCGGAACGATCGGGTTGAAGTTCTTCTGCTTCTCGCCGTTGCTGTCGATGTACTCCGTCAGCCCCGAGATCTCCCGGAAGACCGGGTCCGCCATGGCCTTCTTGCCCAGCTTCACCAGGTCCTTCGCCGTGCTCTTCGTCGTCGCGTCGAAGCCGCTCGGGTCGGTGAAGTGCGTGTTCACCATGCCGAGCTCCTTGGCCGTGTCGTTCATCTTCTTGACGAACGCCTCCTCGGTCTTGGAGTCCCAGCGCGCCAGCAGCTTGGCGATGTTGTTCGCCGACGGCAGCATCAGCGCTTCCAGAGCCTCGTACTCCGACAGCTGCTGGCCCTCGGTCACGCGGACCAGCGACTCGCCCTCCGGCTTGCCCTTCTGGTAGTCGCTGACCGCCTTCGCGTCGACCGTCATCAGCGCGCCCTTCTTGTCACCCTTCTTCATCGGGTGGTCGCGAAGGGTGATGTACGCGGTCATCACCTTGGTGACGCTCGCGATCGGGACGGGCTTCTCCTCGCCGTACTCGCCCAGGCTGCCGAGGCCGTCCACCTCGACGTACGCCTGGCCCGACGTCGGCCACGTCATCTGCGCCTTGTCGCCGTCGAACTTGACCGACTTGTGCGCCGTGAGCACCAGCTTCGGCTGCGGCAGCGGGCGGAACGCCTGCACCACGCAGAAGATGATCGCCAGCAGGACCACGAGCGGGGTCCAGATCTTGACCCGGCGCAGGATGGTGCGGACGGGCGTCTCCGGCGGCGGAGGCGTGTTCGTCAGCTGCGCCAGCAGGTCCAGCGGCGCGGCGGGGGCGCCGCCGTCCGGCTTGTCCGCCTTGTCCGGCTTGGGAGCCGGGGCGGACGGCGGGGTGACGGTGACCGGGATGGCCGGCTTGGCGGGGGCGCTCGCCTTGGCGGCGGGCGGGGTCGCCTTGGCGGCAGGCGGCGTCGCCTTGGCAGCGGGCTTCTTGGCCGGCTCGTCGGACTTCAGCGGTACGAACTGGCTGGTCCGCTCGGAGTCGGAGTCCTCGCGCGGGGCGGCCTTGGCCGGGGCGGCCTTCTTGGGCTCGGGCACCTCGGGGGCCTTGATCAGCGCGGTCGGCTGATCGTCGGAGGAGGGCTTGGAGGGCTTGGAAGGCTTGGAAGGCTTGGCAGCGCCCTCGCCGTCCTTCGGCTTGACGGCACGGAAGACGGCGGTGGCCTGGTCAGCGGAGGCGGCAGGCTTGCCGTCCTCACCGTCCTTGCCCTTGCCGGAGCCGTTCACAGGCTTGGCGGCGGCCTCGCCGGCCTTCGGCTTGACCGCACGGAAGACGGCGGTGGCCTGGTCGGCGGAGGCGGCGGGCTTGGCGCCGTCACCGTCACCGGCGGCGGCGGCCTCGTCGGCCTTCGGCTTGAGCGTACGGAAAACAGCCGTGGCCCGGTCACCGGACGCAGCGGGCTTGTCCTCGCCGGAGGCGGGGGCCTTGCCGTCGCCCTTGGCGGAAGCCTCGGCATCCCGGTCAGCGGATGCCGGAGCCTTGCCGTTGCCGGACGGAGAGCCGTTCGCGGGCTCGGCAGCGTCACCGGCCTTGGGCTTGACGGCGCGGAAGACGGCCGTGGCCTGGTCGGCGGCGACGGGCTTGCCGTCCTCGCCGGAGGCAGAGTCCTTGGCCTTGCCGTTCGCGGAACGGCTGGCCCCGGCGGCATCGCCGGAAGCGGAACCCTTGCCGTTGCCCGACGGGGCACCGTTCACGGGCTCGGCGGCCTCGCCGTCACCGGCGGCGCTCTCGCCGTCCTTCGGCTTGACCGTACGGAAAACAGCCGTGGCCCGGTCGCCGGAGGCGGCGGGCTTGTCCGAGCCGGAGGGCTCGCCCTCCGCGGCCTTCGGGGCCTTCGGAGCCTTCGCGGACTCCCCCGGCTTCCCGGAGTCGCCGGAGTCGCCAGAGTCGCCGGACTCGTCCGGTTCGTCCTCCTCCGATCCGGCCACCCAGGCCGCCACCGCGGCCTTCAGCCGCGCGTCGCCGCCGCCCGTACCGCCGTTGCCGGCCTTGCCGCCGTTGCCGCCCGTACCGGGCTTTGCGATCGCATCGGCCTCAGCGGGCGCCGCGGACGCTTCCTTACGACCGCCTTCGGCGGCATCCGCGGCATCCGCGGCATCCGCTTTCCCGGACGGCTTTCCGGAGGATTCCCGGAAAACCCCGAGTCGCGGGTCGTGCTCGCCGCGCGTCGTCTCCCCCGACGACTTCCGCTGCTCCGACTTGCCGGGGGACTCGCCCGCCACCGATGCCTCCTCGAAATTCCCACGCGATACGCCACCGCGGGGTGCACCGCACCCCGCAGGCCGAACCTTCTCAAACGCTTACCAGTGTCCTGTGTCGCAGCCCCGTCGCCGCGCAACCGCACCGCCAGAAGGGATCGACCGGGCTCACCGTCGTGCTAGACGAGACGACATACCTACCGGTTCCCACCCGAAGCCACCACGCACTCTCGACAGACCAATGTGAGAGGGGTCACCCTGTCAGTCATCCACGCGGGGAGGCATGGATGGGCAGGAGCCGCAGAACAATTCCGGAGGAGCTTCTGCTGCTCGCTTTGGACCCGGCCACGGGAACCACGGCGCAGCCGCAGTCGCTCGACCTGGGTCTCGCCGGGGCGCAGCTAGTGGAGCTGGCTCTGGCTGGACGGATAGCCCCAGACGGGGATCGTATCGCCGTGGTGATGCCGCGGCCGACAGGAGATCCGACGCTGGACACCGCGCTCGAACTGCTGCGCCGCCGCGGCAGTCCGGTCCGCGCCGTCCACTGGATCGGCGGGCCCCGGCTGGGGCTGCGCCAGACGTACCTCACACACCTGGAGCGGTGCGGCATGGTGCATGCCGTGGCGGGCCAGATGTGCGGGGTGCTGCCGACGACGCGCTATCAGGCGACGGACACCGCGATCAGCCGGGAGATCAGGGCCCGGTTGGACAGCGCGATCCGCACCGGCGTCCCGCCGGACCCGCGGACCGCGGCGCTCGCCGCCCTGGCCCACGCGGTGGGTCTCGGCAAGCACCTCTACCCGGGCAACGAGGGGCGGTCGTCCCGCTCCCGGCTGCGCGATCTGATCAGGCACGACCCGATGGGCGGCCTCGTGGCGCACGCCGTGATGGACGTGCAGAACGGCGTCGCGGCGCAGCCGCGGCGGGCCCAGGCGGCGGCCGGTTCCGGCACGGGCGGCCACGGCGGCGGTTCCGGGCGGCGGACGTCCGTCCGGGGCGGATCGGCGGCCGGTCAGCAGGCGCCCCAGGGGGCGCCCGTGATGGCCCGCGCCGGCGCCTCGTGAGGGCTCCGTCGGCGCCCTTGCCGGTGCCCTCGGGGAACAGCGCGACGCACCACGGCACATTTGCGTAACACTCCGGCTCGACCGCACCACAGCGCACGACCCGCACCACCGCATGACCGGCACCACGGCCCGGTCCGGGAGCCGCGACATCGCGCGGGGTGGTGGCCCGGCCGCCCGGGACGGCGGTCCGGTCCACCACCCCGCGCACATGCACGGGACGATGCACGGTCCGCTGCGGCCGGCCCCGGCAAACCGTTCACCGCAGGCGGACTCTGTGTGGCATTTTCCAGCGCCGCCCCGGCATGTGGTGGCAGGCTGCGAGGTCAGGAGACAGCAGCATGACGGAGCCGGAGGTGCGTCCCGTGGCGTCCAGTGTCAATCCCACCGTAAGGCGGCGCCGCTTGGGGCAGGAGCTGCGCAAGCTCCGCGAGCTCAAGGGCATGACCGCCGAGGAGGTCGCCGAGCGGTTGCTCGTCTCGCAGTCGAAGATCAGCCGGTTGGAGAACGGCCGCCGCAGCATCAGCCAGCGCGATGTGCGCGATCTCTGCGGGGTGTACGGGGTCGAGGACCACCGGATTGTCGATTCACTGATGCAGATGGCCAAGGAGTCGCGCCAGCAGGGCTGGTGGCACGCCTTCGGCGACATTCCCTACAGCGTCTACATCGGCCTGGAAACGGACGCGGCCTCACTGCGCGTGTACGAGGCATCTCTCGTACCGGGTCTGCTCCAGACGCCCAATTACGCGAGCGCGGTGACCGAGGGTTCCTGGCCCGAGGCGACGGCGGCCGACATCGAGCGGCGCGTACAGGTACGGATGCGCAGGCAGGAACGGATCACCGATCCGGAGAATCCGCTGCGGCTTTGGGCGGTCATCGACGAGTCGGCGCTGCGCCGGATCGTGGGCAGCCGCGAGATCATGGCGGAACAGATGCGGCAGCTCGTGCAGTTCAGCCTGGAGCCGCACATCACGGTGCAGGTGCTGCCTTATGACGTCGGCGCGCACCCGGGCATGTACGGGAAGTTCTCCATCCTGGAGTTCAACGATCCGCAGGACGCGAGCACGGTCTATCTGGAGGGGATCACCAGTGATCTCTACCTGGAGAAGCCGAACGATGTGCAGACCTACAGCGTGATGTACGAACATTTGCGAATGCAGGCTCTCAACGCGGAGCACTCCCGGCAGTTCATCGACCGGGTCGCGGAGGAGTGGGCGGCGGAGGTCTGACGAGGCGCCGCACCGTACACCCTCTGCCAGCCACCCGGGAAGGGTGTTCCCGTATATGCCATCCGGTCGAGTGAATGGCCCGTTCATCAGGTGATGTTGGCGCGTAACGTCGGTCGCACCTCGGGAAACCGGCGTTCCGACCGGCGTTTCTGATCAAGGCACATACTCACCAAGGCATGGGAGCAATCATGGCCATCCAGCAGGGAAACACCACGTGGCGCAAGTCCTCGTACTCGCTGGCCAACGGCGACTGCGTGGAGGTCGCCTCCCCCCTCCCCGAGTCCGTCGCGGTCCGTGACTCGAAGGACCCTCAGGGGCCGATTCTCGGTTTCGCACCGGCTTCCTGGTCCGCGTTTGTGACGACCGTTTCCCGTGGCGGATACGAGCTCTGACGAGAGCCGTCGATACGACGTCTTCATCACCTCTGAGCAGTACGCGCAGAACCCCCTCGGCCGGTCCGTCGTCCCGGCCGAGGGGGTTCTGCCGTGTGTGCACATCCGCGTGGGCAGGTCCGCGTGTGCGTCCGCGTTATGCGATCGCAACGGCCGGCCGCTAGGCCGTCGGATAGCGCTCCGCCCACGCCGCGGACACCCCGCCGGGGCCGTGCAGTTGCGCGCCCTGCGTCAGCTCCAGGGCGAAGTCGTCGGCGATCTCGGCGATCTCGGCCCGTCCCTCCAGCTCGGCCAGCAGGTCGGCGGGCAGCGCGGTCTCGCCGTGCAGCGCGCCCAGCAGGTTGCCGCACAGCGAGCCCGTGGAGTCGGAGTCGCCGCTGTGGTTGACGGCGAGCAGCAGTCCGTGGCGGACGTCCTCGGCGACCAGCGCGCAGTAGACGCCCATGGCAAGGGCCTCTTCGGCCACCCAGCCCTGCCCGAGCGCTTCGAGCCGCTCGGCCGTCGGCGCTCCCTGGCGCACGGCGTCGAGGGCCTTCCGCAGCGCCGCCGTGGTCTCCTCGTGCCCGGACCACTGCGCCAGCAGCCCGAGCGCCTGCTGCACGGCTCCCTCCAGCGTCCCGCCGCGGACGACTCCGTGCACGACGGCCGCGAACGCGGCCGCCGCCAGGACGCCCGAGGGGTGGCCGTGGGTCTGGGCGGCGCACTCGGCGGCGAGGTGGAAGACCTCCGCCGGCTCCCGGTCGGCCAGCAGCCCGAACGGCGCCGAGCGCATCACCGTGCCGCAGCCCTTGGACTCCGGGTTCTTGGGCGCGGCGAGGGTGCCCATCCGGTCGTCGTCCAGCCCGGACAGGCAGGCGTTGCCCGGCGCCCGCCGCGAGTACAGCCACTCCTGGCGGCCCAGCCGGCCGAGGCCGGGATCGCGCAGGTCGGGACCTTCGTAGCGCTGGGTGGCCCGCCAGCGCAGGTACGCGCGGTGCACCTCCTCGGGCGCGGGCCGGGCGCCGCCGTCGCGCCGGGTGCCGCCGTCGCGCCGGATCCCGGCGCGGATCAGGCCGTCGACGGTGAACAGCGTCATCTGCGTGTCGTCGGTGACCGCGCCGCGGCGCCCGTAGGCCCGTACGTAGTCGCGGACGCCGGCGGGCCCGTGGTTGTCGCGGATCGTCCCGAGCGAGTGGAACTCGATGCCCGCGCCGAGCGCGTCACCGATCGCCCCGCCGAGCAGGCAGCCGCGGACCCGGGCGCGGAAGTCCTGCTGCTGCGCCCGGCTCCACAGTGCGGTGGTGGTCATGGTGTCCCGCCCCTTTCCGGTCCCGGTCCGGCTCAGCCCTTGAGCGGGCGGACCGTCTTCATGATCTCGTCGATCCGGGACTCCGGCAGTGCCCCGGAGACGCCCTGGTCGGCGTACACGATCCAGCTGCTGAACTCACCGCTGGGGAGCTTCCACACGATGCTCTTGACGATGGCCGTGGGCGGCACGCACGGGCTCGGGCGGTTGGTGACCTTGACCTTGGCGGTGGCGGTCCAGCCGTCGATGCCGTTCTGCTTCCAGGGCTTGGCCTGGGTGACCTCGATCTTGGGCTTGTTGCTCAGGCCGCCGTACGCGTAGACGCCCCAGTTGCCCGCCCAGTTGCGGGCGTTCTCCTGGATGCTCAGGGAGGAGTCGCCGCCCGCCGTGCCGACGGTGGCGAGCTGGCCCTTGCCGGCCTCGCCGATGGCGTTGGGGTTGGCGGACGACGCGCAGCCGCCCTCGCTGTAGTTGGCGGTGTCGCGCATGGAGATCTGCGGCTTACCGGAGGCGTCGGTGTACGCGATCATCGTGTCCTGGGGGAAGACCTTCCACTTCTCCCCCGCGCCGGGCACGTCGTACTGGAGCTTGTGCTCCTTGCTGGTCTGCGTCTGCCAGCCGGCGGGCGGGGCGGCGGGGTTCCCGGCGGC
>NZ_JBPQTW010000163.1:0-15791 GCF_051386535.1 Streptomyces sp. URMC 127 | reverse complement strand
CCGGGACCGTATATTTACGGGCCCCCCGCGCCGCTGCGTTGCCCCGCGTCGTCCCCGCAAATACACGTCAGCGTCCCGGACCCCTGCCCCTGCGCCCCCGTCCCTCCTGCCGTCTCCCGGCTGCGGGCCCGGTCAGCCGGACAGTGCTGCTTTCTCGTCCGGTAGCCAGTACGTGGCCTTTGCCTGGTCGTCCACGTGGAGGGTGTCGTTCGGGAGGGCTGGTGTTGCCGGGTCGCCCTGCAGCGGGTCCCCTCCGCGGGTCTGGAACGTCACCGACAACTTGTGCGCGTCGCGGCCCGGGCCGCCGGAGCCGTCCGGAGCCGTGGGCGTGATCGCGGCGTAGGCCTGCTTGCCCGGCGCCACCTTGAGCGGCGCCTTCGGCTTCGTCTCGTCACCCACGCTCGCCGTCGCCTGGTCCTGGTCGAAGCGGACGTACGGGAAGCCGTAGGCGGTGCACGGCTTCTTGCCCGTGTTCGTTGCGATCAGCAGGAGCTTGCCCGCTTGCGGCTTCGCCTCGATTTTTGTGTCGGGGGCGCCGCAGGCATCCCCCTTCTCCTGCGGCTTGTCGTCCTCCGGTTCGGCCGCGTCGGTTGTGGTGACATCCTTCGGTTCCGCCCTGTCGCTCTTGCCCCCGCACGCCGTCAGCGCGAGCGTCGCCGTGACCGCCAGCGCCGCCGCCGTCCAGATGCGCTTCACGTCAGCCTTCCAGGAACGCCGTGAGCGCCGACGCCAGCAGGTACGGGTCCTCCGCCCCGCACAGCTCGCGCGCCGAGTGCATCGACAGGCAGGCCACGCCGATGTCCACCGTGGCGATGCCGTGCCGCGCCGCCGTGATCGGACCGATCGTCGTGCCGCACGGCATGGCGTTGTTCGACACGAAGTGCTGCCACGGCACGCCCGCCCGCTCGCACGCCGCGGCGAACACCGCCCGGCCGCTGCCGTCCGTGGCGTAGCGCTGGTTGACGTTGACCTTGAGGATGGGGCCGCCGTTGGGGACGGGGTGATGGCCCGGCTCGTGGCGTTCGGTGTAGTTGGGGTGGACCGCGTGGCCCGTGTCCGAGGAGAGGCAGATCGTGCCGGCGAAGGCGCGGGCCTTGTCCTCGTACGTGCCGCCGCGGGCGAAGACGGATCGTTCCAGCACGTTGCCCAGGAGGGGGCCCTCCGCGCCCGTGTCGGACTGGCTGCCGTTCTCCTCGTGGTCGAACGCGGCCAGGACCGGGATGTACGGCAGGCCCTCGGAGGTGATGGCTGCGGTGAGGGCGGCTACGCCTGCGTGGACGGACAGCAGGTTGTCCATGCGGGGGCCCGCGAGGAGCTCCTCGTCGCGGCCCAGGTAGGCCGGCGGTTCCACGCTGTGGACCATCAGGTCCCAGCCGGTGATGTCGTGCGCGGGGACGCTGATTTCCTGGGCCACGAAGTTGATCAGGTCGCCCTCGTTCGGCTCGCCCAGGCCCCAGATCGGGGTCATGTGCTTCTGCTTGTCGAGCTTGAGGCCGTCCTGGTTGACGCCGCGGTCGAGGTGGATCGCCAGCTGCGGCACGCGCAGGAGCGGGCGGTCGACGTTGACGAGGTGGTGGCTGCCGTCGCGGAGGGTGACGCGGCCGGAGAGGCCGAGGTCGCGGTCCAGCCAGGTGTTGAGGAGCGTGCCGCCGTAGAGCTCGACGGCGACCTGCCGCCAGCCCGCGGAGCCGGTGTCCGGGAGCGGCTTCACGCGCAGGTTGGGGGAGTCGGTGTGGGCGCCGATGATCCGGAAGGGGCTGGCGGGCGTCGCGCCCTCCGGCACGTACCAGGCGATGATCGCGCCGCCGCGCGTCACGTACTTGCCGCCGGTCGAGGCGTCCCACGCGTCGGTCTCCGCGACCTGGCGGAATCCCGCCTTCTCCAGCCGCTCGGCGGTGTTGGCCACCGCGTGGTAGGGGGAGGGGCTGGCGGCGAGGAACGTCATCAGGTCGTCGGTGTGGCCGCGGTCGAAGCGGTGCGCAGAGCTCATGGGCTCAGGATAAGGATCAGGGCAAGAGCCGGGCGGGGGTTTGCGCCCGGGCTCTTGCCCCTTTCGTCACACGGACCTCAACAGCCTTAGAAGGCGGCCTCGTCCAGCTCCATGAGGGAGTTGTCGACGCCCTCGGCGAGCGCGCGCTCGACGGAGACGCGCGGCAGGATGTCGGAGGCGAAGAACTTCGCCGCCGCGACCTTGCCGGTGTAGAACGCCTTGTCCTTGGCGGAGGCGTCGGCGAGCTTCTCGGCCGCCACGGCCGCGCCCTTGAGGAGCAGGTAGGCGATGACGACGTCGCCGGAGGCGAGCAGGAGGCGGGTCGTGTTCAGGCCGACCTTGTAGATGTTCTTGACGTCCTCGCCGGTCGCGGTGAGGTCGGTGATCATCTTGCCGACGATCGCCTCCAGGTCCACGGCGGCCTTGGCGAGCGCGCCGCGCGCGCCGGCCAGGTCCTCGCCGCCGGCCTCGGAGGCCAGGAACTTCTTGATCTCCTCGGAGAGGGTGTTCAGGGCCTGGCCCTGGTCACGGACGATCTTCCGGAAGAAGAAGTCCTGGCCCTGGATGGCCGTGGTGCCCTCGTAGAGGGTGTCGATCTTGGAGTCCCGGATGTACTGCTCGATCGGGTACTCCTGCAGGTAGCCGGAGCCGCCGAAGGTCTGCAGGGACTGGGCCAGCTGCTCGTAGGACTTCTCGGAGCCGTAGCCCTTGACGATCGGCAGGAGCAGGTCGTTGAGGCCGTGCAGCGCCTTGGCGTCCTCGCCGGCGGCCTCCTTGATCATGATCTCGTCCTGGACCGAAGCGGTGTAGAGGACGAGGGCGCGCATGCCCTCCGCGTACGCCTTCTGCGTCATCAGGGAGCGGCGCACGTCGGGGTGGTGGGTGATGGTGACCTTGGGCGCGGTCTTGTCCATGAAGTTGGCCAGGTCCGGGCCCTGCACGCGCTCCTTGGCGTACTCCAGCGCGTTGAGGTAGCCGGTGGAGAGGGTGGCGATGGCCTTCGTGCCGACCATCATCCGGGCGAACTCGATGATCATGAACATCTGGCGGATGCCGTCGTGCTTCTCGCCGATGAGCCAGCCCTTGGCGGGGTGCTTGTCGCCGAAGGTCATCTCGCAGGTGTTGGAGGCCTTGAGGCCCATCTTGTGCTCGACGTTGGTGGCGTAGACGCCGTTGCGCTCGCCCAGCTCGCCGGTCTCGAAGTCGAACTCGTACTTCGGCACGAGGAAGAGGGAGAGGCCCTTGGTGCCGGGGCCGGCGCCCTCGGGGCGGGCGAGGACGTAGTGGAGGATGTTCTCCGCCATGTCGTGCTCGCCCGAGGTGATGAAGCGCTTCACGCCCTCGATGTGCCAGGAGCCGTCCTCCTGCTGGACGGCCTTGGTGCGGCCGGCGCCCACGTCCGAGCCGGCGTCGGGCTCGGTCAGCACCATGGTGGAGCCCCACTGCTTCTCCACCGCGATCTTCGCGATGTGCTTCTGCTGCTCGGTGCCCTCCTCGAAGAGGATGCCGGCGAACGCCGGGCCCGAGGAGTACATCCAGATCGCCGGGTTGGAGCCCAGGATCGACTCGGCGTAGGCCCAGATCAGGGAGCGGGGCGCGGTGGTGCCGCCGATCTCCTCCGGGATGCCGAGACGCCACCACTCGGCGTCCATGTACGCCTGGTAGCTCTTCTTGAAGGTGTCCGGGATCGGGGCGGTGTTGGTGTCCGGGTCGAAGACCGGCGGGTTGCGGTCCGCGTCGGCGAAGGAATCGGCCAGCTCGTTCTCCGAGAGGCGCGTGATCTCCGACAGGATGTCCTTGGCGGTCTCGACGTCCATCTCCGCGAACGGGCCGGTGCCGTACAGCTTGTCGCGGCCGAGGACCTCGAAGAGGTTGAACTCGATGTCGCGGAGATTCGACTTGTAGTGGCCCATGACAACGGCTCCGTAGGACTGGGAGGATGAACCCTCAAATACGTACCGGGCAGTAATCTGCATGATGCTACCCACCGGTAATAAGACGCAACCCCTGTTCGACCGACTGTGACCCTTTACGCTTTGCGGCATGTACGGCTACGACCAGAACGCGGGCACGCAGGGTTACGCGCCGCCGCCACCGCCGCCTCAGCAGCACGGCGGTCCCGGTGTCTACGGCGAACAGCCGCTCTATCCGGAGCCGTCTCCTCCGTCGCTGGCCGATGCGGTGCGGGCCTTCACGACGGGCTCGATGTCCGCGGAGGACTTCCAGACCGTCTTCTCCACCTCGAAGGTCTACTGCCCGCGCGGCGACAACCCCGGCTTCCTCGCGCTGCACAACACCCAGCAGCCCGTGATCCCCATGTTCACGTCGCTGAAGGAGCTGCGGCGGTACGCGGGCAAGGAGTCGAAGTACTTCGTCATCACGGGGGCGGAGGTGATCGACCTCCTGCCGACGGGGTACGGCTTCGTGCTCGACATCGAGGGCGACCACCGGATGGTGTTCGACGCCAAGGCCGTCGAGCAGATGGTGGACTTCACGATGCGCAGGCTCTACGGCTGAGGCTCAGCCCGTGCTCGTGGCTCGCCGGTAGAGGGCCTCGACGCCGTCGCCGAAGTACGAGCTGTACGAGGTCTCCTCGTCGCCGCCCTCGTCGCGGCCTCCCACGACCCCGATGACCGTGCCCAGCCCGGTCGCGGGGTCGATGTCCGTGAGGAACGGGCCGCCGCTCGTGCCGTTGGGCAGGTCCGCGCAGTCGAACCGCAGCTGCGTCGGGCCGGAGGTCTGCGCGGTGTTCTGGCAGGAGACCGGGCGCTCCTCGGTCACCGGGTAGCCCGTCACCCGCGCCCGCCGCCCGGCCGGCGGCCGGAAGCGGATCCGCTCCGCACCCGTGACCTGCTCTATCGCCCTGCTGTCCGGGCCCGGCCGGCGCACCCGCAGGAAGGCCACGTCGTGGTCCGGGTCGCGGTCGGCCGCCCACTCCGGGTCGACGTCCATGGACGCCGGCACCCACACCCCGTACGGGGCGACGCCGTCGTGGTAGCCGGGGACGAACGCGATGTCCGTACGGAAGCCGTCCTGGTAGACGCAGTGGGCGGCGGTGACGACCAGATCGCCCTTCGGGCTGTGCACGACGCTCGCGCTGCAGCCGTGCCCCGGCGCGCCCTGGCCGGTGTAGAACAGCGGGCCGACGGCGGGCGAGGGCGCGGACTCGGTGGCGCGCAGGGGGTCGGAGGCGGGCAGCGGATCCGTCCTGCTGCCGACGGGCTTAAGGGGCGCCGTGCCGTTCTCGGTGCGGACGGCCGAGCGCATCGCTTCCGCCGTCTCGTTGCCCTGCGCCTCCGGCTGGGCGTAGTGGCCCGAGGCGTCGCCGTCGGCCACGGGGGAGTCCGTGGCCAGGCCCTGGTTCGCCACGACGACCCCGAGGGCGCCCAGGGCCAGGACCCCGGCGACGAGGGCGGTGACGGCGGCCGGGCCCGGCCGGCTGGCGTTCTGGCGCATTGATCCAGTGTCCATGATCCGGTGGGGCGGCCGGTGGCGGGGAATGCGCGGTCCTTGCGGGTTGTTCATCCTTCAACTAACTTGGGAGTGAACGAACCGAGGAGGTCGTCATGCCAGCAGTGACCGTCGAGAACCCGCTGACCCTGCCGCGCGTCACCGCTCCGGCGGGCGTCCCGCAGCGGCCGGTGCTGTACGTCGGCACGGCTCCGTCGGGGTTCGAGGGCGAGGGATTCCCCGTGCGCAGGGCCTTCGCGGGGATCAATTACAGGTACCTGGACCCGTTCATCATGATGGACCAGATGGGCGAGGTGGACTACGGCGCCGGAGAGCCCAAGGGCACGCCCTGGCACCCGCACCGTGGCTTCGAGACGGTCACGTACATCATCGACGGCACGTTCGTGCACCGTGACTCGCACGGCGGCGGTGGCGTCATCACCGACGGCGACACCCAGTGGATGACGGCCGGCTCCGGCCTGCTGCACATCGAGACCCCGCCGGAGGATCTCGTCGTCAGCGGCGGCCTCTTCCACGGCCTCCAGCTGTGGGTGAACCTGCCCGCCAAGGACAAGATGATCCCGCCGAAGTACCAGGACATCCGCGGCGGCAGCGTGAAGCTGCTGGCGTCCGGGGACGGCGGCGCGCTGCTGCGGCTCATCGCCGGCGACGTCGCGGGCCACGCCGGGCCCGGTGCGACGCACACCCCGATCACGATGATCCACGCCTCCGTCAGCCCCGGGGCGGAGGTCACGCTGCCCTGGCGGTCCGACTTCAACGCGCTGGCGTACGGGCTCGCCGGATACGGAGCGGCCGGTGCGGAGGGGCGTCCGTTCGGGGCGGGGCAGACGGTCGTCTTCGGCGACGGGGATTCGGTGACGATCCGCGGCGCGGAGCGGCAGGACTCGCGGAGCGAGCGGTTCGAGGTCGTGCTGCTGGGCGGGCGGCCGATACGCGAGCCCATGCAGCACTACGGCCCGTTCGTCATGAACACCCACGCCGAGCTGGCCCAGGCCTTCGACGACTACCAGGCGGGGCGGCTCGGAGTCATCCCCGCCGCGTAGCCCCTGCGGAACCCGGGGGCGGGTTCAGCCCGCCCCCGCAAGTGCCCCGTCCTTCTCGTACAGCTCGAACCAGATGTTCTTGCCCTCGCCCCGCGGGTCCACCCCCCACGCCCCCGCCAGCAGCTCCATCAGGACCAGGCCGCGGCCCGAGGAGGCCATCTCGCCCGGGTGGCGCCGGTGCGGCAGCTCGTCGCTGTCGTCCGAGACGTCGACGCGCACGCACCGCTCCCCCGGTTCGCCGCTGATGCGGGCGATGAGCACCGCGTCCCCGTCCGTGTGGACGAGGACGTTGGTGACCATCTCGGAGACCATCAGGACGGCCGAGTCGACCTGGTCGGCATCGGGCCAGTCGTGCATCAGGTCGCGCACCTGCTGCCGCGCCTCGGCGATCCGTTCCGGTTCGGCCTGGGCGATGCTGAGGACCGTGCGCCGCACGGGGTGCGGGACGGCTGCCGGCCCGGCGCCGGCCGCGCCGCCCTCGCGGGCGAGCAGCAGGACGGCGATGTCGTCCTCGCGCCGGTCCACGAGCGGTCCGGTGGTGTAGTGGGAGGCCGGGCCGTGGACGGCCCGGACGAGGGCGTCGGCGAGCGCCTCCAGGTCGCTGCCGTCGGGCCCGCCGCCGCTCCCGCCGAGGTCGAGCGGCTGGTTCTCGATCACCTCGCGCAGCCGGCTCCAGCCGCTGTCCAGGTCGTGGCCGCCCGTCTCGATCAGCCCGTCGGTGCAGACGAGCATCGTCTCGCCGGGTTCGAGGACGAGCCGCGTGGTGGGGTAGTCGGTGTCGGGGTCGATGCCGAGCGGGAGCCCGCCGGCGGTGTTGCGGACGAGCATGGTGCCGTCGCTGAGCCGGATCGCCGGGTTCGGGTGGCCGGCGCGGGCGATGACGAGGCGCCCGCTCTCCGGGTCGACTTCGATGTACAGGCACGTCGCGAAGCGCGGCTCGCCCTCCTCGCCCTCGGTCTCGGAGGCGTTGATCCCGGCGAGGAAGTGGGAGGCGCGGGAGAGGACGGCGTCGGGGTGGTGGCCCTCGGAGGCGTACGCGCGCAGGGCGATCCGCAGCTGGCCCATGAGACCCGCGGCCCGTACGTCGTGCCCCTGCACGTCGCCGATGACGAGGGCGATCCTGCCGAGGGGCAGCGGGATCATGTCGTACCAGTCGCCGCCGACCTCCAGCCCGCCGCCGGTCGGCACGTAGCGCGCGGCGACGGCCATGCCGGGGATGTCCTGCTGCAGCGTCGGCATCATCGAGCGCTGCAGGCCGACGGTGAGCTCCCGCTCGGACTCGTGCACGCTGGCCCGGCCCAGGGCCTGGGCGAGCATGCGGGCCACCGTCGTCAGCACGGACCGCTCGTCGGGAGTGAAGGACACCGGCACGCTGAAGCCGGCCATCCACGCCCCGATGACCTGCCCCGCGTTGATCAGCGGCAGGAACGCCCACGACTGCCGGCCGAAGTGCGCGACGTCCTTCCAAGCGGCCGGGAAGCGGCGCTGGTAGTCCTCGGGCGACGGCAGGTAGGTGGCCCGGCCCGTGCGGATGACCTCGGCCGCCGGGTAGGCCGCGTCCATGGGCAGGTCGAGAAACGGTTCCGCACTGCCCGGCGCGTACCCGTGGTGCCCGATCACCCTGACCCGGCCGCCCTGCGCGCTGAAGACCGCGAGCCCGGACGGCTCGAAGCCGGGCATCGACAGCCCGGCCGCCACCCGCAGCACCTCGGCCGTGGACCGGGCCTCCGCGAGCGCCCGCCCGGCGTCCAGCAGGAACGCTTCCCTGTTGCGCCGCCAGTCGCCCGTGACCATCGGCGTACGGGCCGCGGACGTGCCCGGCTGCGGCTCCGGCACCTCCTGCACCGTGCCGACGAGCACGAAGTCCACCCGGCCCTTGGCCGCGGCCCGCAGCTGCGGCCGCATCCGGCTGCGCACCGTGCGCAGCACCCGGCCCTTGTCGTCGACGACCCGCAGCCGCGCCTCGGTGAGCGTGCCCTCGGCCACGGCCAGGCTGATGACGCCCTGGACCTCCACCCAGTCCACGGCGTGGAAGCGCGCCCTCGTGGCGGATTCGGTGAGCTCCGTACGGGTGGCGGGGAGGCCGAGCAGCCGGGAGGCCTCGGCGTCGAAGGTGGCGATGCGCGTGGCGTTGTCCCAGTGCCACAGGCCGGTCGCTGTGGCGGCCAGTACGTCCTCGGTGCGCATTGCCCTACTTTATGCAGGTCTGCGCAACGGGTACCACCGAAGGTACGGTGGGCGGATCTTCACAAGCGCGCAGTACGCTTGCTCCCGTGTTGTATGCACGCTAGCCCTGTGCCGCACGGCCCCGCGCTGTAGGCACGCTAGCCCACGCCCTCGATCACGACTTGGATGAACGATGCATCGGTACCGGTCCCACACCTGCGGCGAGCTCCGTGCGGCTGACGTCGACACCGACGTGCGACTGAGCGGCTGGCTGCACAATCGGCGTGACCTGGGCGGCATCCTCTTCATCGACCTTCGCGACCACCACGGCCTGGTGCAGCTCGTGGCCCGCCCCGGCACGCCGGCGAACGAGGCCCTGAGCCACCTCACCAAGGAGACCGTCGTCCGGATCGACGGCAAGGTCGTCAGCCGCGGTGCCGACAACATCAACCCCGAGCTCCCCACCGGTGAGATCGAGGTCGAGGTCTCCGCCGTCGAGGTCCTGGGCGCCGCCGAGCCGCTGCCGTTCACGATCAACACCGAGGACGGCGTCAACGAGGAGCGCCGCCTGGAGTACCGCTTCCTCGACCTGCGCCGCGAGCGCATGCACAGCAACATCATGCTGCGCTCCGCCGTCATCGCCTCCATCCGCGAGAAGATGACCAACCTCGGCTTCAACGAGCTGGCCACCCCGATCCTGTCCGCCACCTCCCCCGAGGGCGCGCGCGACTTCCTGGTGCCGTCCCGCCTGCACGCCGGCAAGTTCTACGCCCTGCCGCAGGCGCCGCAGCAGTTCAAGCAGCTGCTGATGATCGCGGGCTTCGACCGCTACTTCCAGATCGCGCCCTGCTTCCGCGACGAGGACGCCCGCGCCGACCGCTCGCCGGGCGAGTTCTACCAGCTCGACATGGAGATGTCCTTCGTCGAGCAGGAGGACGTCTTCCAGGTCATCGAGAAGGTCATGACCGACCTCTTCGAGGAGTTCGGCAACGGCCGTCACGTCACCTCCCCCTTCCCGCGGATCCCCTTCCGCGAGGCCATGCTCAAGTACGGCTCCGACAAGCCGGACCTGCGCGCCAAGCTGGAGCTCGTCGACGTCTCCGACGTCTTCGAAGGCTCGGAGTTCAAGGCCTTCGCCGGCAAGCACGTCCGCGCGCTGGCCGTCCCGGACACCGGCGACCAGCCGCGCAAGTTCTTCGACGGCCTCGGCGAGTACGCGGTCGAGCAGGGCGCGAAGGGCCTGGCCTGGGTGCGCGTCGGCGAGGGCAACGCCCTGACCGGCCCGATCGCCAAGTTCCTCACCGAGGAGAACGTCAAGGCCCTCGCCGAGCGCCTCGGCCTGGAGCCCGGCCACGCGGTCTTCTTCGGCGCGGGCGAGTTCGACGAGGTCTCCAAGATCATGGGCGCCGTGCGCGTCGAGGCCGCCAAGCGCGCCGGCCAGTTCGAGGAGAACGTCTTCCGGTTCTGCTGGATCGTCGACTTCCCGATGTACGAGAAGAACGAGGACACCGGTCAGATCGAGTTCTCGCACAACCCGTTCTCCATGCCGCAGGGCGGCCTGGAGGCGCTGAACACGATGGACCCGCTGGACATCCTCGCCTGGCAGTACGACATCGTCTGCAACGGCACCGAGCTGTCCTCCGGCGCCATCCGTAACCACGAGCCCGAGGTCATGTACCGCGCGTTCGAGATCGCGGGCTACTCCAACGAGGACGTCGAGCGCGAGTTCGGCGGCATGCTGCGCGCGTTCAAGTTCGGCGCCCCGCCGCACGGCGGCATCGCCCCGGGCGTCGACCGCATCGTGATGCTGCTGGCCGACGAGCCGAACATCCGCGAGACGATCGCCTTCCCGCTCAACGGCAACGCGCAGGACCTGCTGATGGGCGCGCCGAGCGAGGTCGACGAGTCCCGCCTGAAGGAGCTCCACCTGTCGATCCGTAAGCCGGTCGTCAAGTAGGACGGACCCGTACGTCCCGTACGTTCGTGAGCCCCCGCGCCGTCGCCGGCGCGGGGGCTCACGCGTGCCCGGGGTGATCCGGCACCGCCGGACAGCCACGTCGTGGCACAGCGCCGTTGCGGCGGAAGAAAAAATGCCCGCCGCAACGGCGACCGGCCACGATGGCGAGGGTCCGGCGGAATGTGCGCTCAGTACCCCGTCACGCCGTCCGTCCGCTCGCGCAGCAAGTCCGCATGGCCGTTGTGCCGCGCGTACTCCTCGATCATGTGGAGGAAGATCCAGCGCAGGGAGACCTCCTGCCCCTTCACGCTTCCCGTCGCGTCCAGCGACAGCGGCGCGCACGTGGCGCGGGCCCGCGCGATCTCCTCCTGCCATACGGCCACGGCGTCCGCGAGCCGTGCGCCCGGTGCGACGTCCAGGCCCGCTTCGGACGCGTCGAGCGCCTCGGCGGTGCGCGCCTCGCCGCCCGCGCCCGGGCCGAACAGCGGCGGCGCCGCCCCGCGCTGCAGCACCCGGCGGAACCACTGCCGCTCCACCTCGGCCATGTGCTGCACGAGGCCCAGCAGGCTCAGCGTGGACGGGGGCGCGGCCGGCTCCCGCGCCTGCTCGTCGGTCAGGCCGTCGACTTTGCGCGCGAGGGTGACGCGCTGGAAGTCCAGCCAACTCTCCAGTGTGGTGCGCTCATCGGCCGTCAGGGGTGGGATGGCACGCTCTGTCGTCACCATGACGGCAGTGTCACACGAGCGCGGTCAGCATGGGCAGTTTTGGGCAGCATCCTGCGGCGCTGTGGACGGCCCGGGACAGCTGCCGGCGGGTGATCGCCGGGCGCCACAGCACGGACCGTACGCCGTACTCCGCGACGGCCATCAGCTCGCTCTCGCCGAGCTCGTCGGCGACCAGGACCACCGCCCCGCCCGCGCGGGTCAGCCGGCGCAGGGTGGCCGCCGCGGCCGGGTCGCCGGCTCCCATGAGGACGAAGCCGACGTCCCCCTCCCCCTCCTCCTCCGAGACCCGCCGGACCACCCGCACCTCGGGCAGCATGGCCCGCACCTCGCGGACGAACCGGGCCCGGGCCAGCTCGTCGGTGGCGTGCACGCTGATGGTGATCGGCTTCTTGAACACTGCTCTTCCTCGTCTCCGCGCTTCCCCCGTACGTCTCGCCCGCCAGCGTGCCGGGGCGGCCTCAACGGACGATTACCGATCCATCAACGGGTACGGGCAAGGGCCCGGAACCGTGCGGTTCCGGGCCCTTGCGGGGCTGGTGCGCCGGGAGGCTAGGCCGCCGTCTCCTCACCGCCGCCGAAGCGCTCGCGGTAGGCGGCCAGGTCGTCCTCGGTGATCTTCGCGAAGAGCACCGGCGGGACGGTGAAGGCCGTGCCGGCCGGGACGAAGGACAGCGAGCGGGCCTCGTCCGCCGTGACCCACGTCTTCGTGTCGTCCTGCAGGTCGAACGCCAGGCGCAGGGCCGACGCCGACTGGGGGATGAAGGGCTCCGAGATCACCGCGTACAGGTGGATCAGGTTCATCGCCGTGCGCAGCGTCAGCGCCGCGGCCTCCGGGTCGGTCTTGATCTCCAGCCAGGGGGCCTTGGTCTCCAGGTAGGAGTTGCCGGCGCTCCACAGGGCGCGCAGGGCCTGGGCGGCCTTGCGGAACTGCATGGCCTCCATGTGCTCCTCGTACTCCTGAAGGAGCTGGGCGATCTCGCGGCCCAGGGCGGCCTCGGCCTCGCCGGCCTCGGCGCCGGCCGGGACCTGCTCGCCGAAGCGCTTCTTGGAGAAGGACAGGACGCGGTTGACGAAGTTGCCGAGGACGTCGGCGAGGTCCTTGTTCACGGTGGCCGAGAACAGCTCCCAGGTGAAGGACGTGTCGTCCGACTCGGGGGCGTTCGCCATCATGAAGTAGCGCCAGTAGTCGGCGGGCAGCAGCTCCAGGGCGTCGTGCGTGAAGACGCCGCGCTTCTGGGAGGTGGAGAACTTGCCGCCGTAGTAGTTGAGCCAGTTGAAGGCCTTGACGTAGTCGACCTTCTTCCAGGGCTCGCGGACGCCGAGCTGGGTGGCCGGGAACATCACCGTGTGGAAGGGGACGTTGTCCTTGCCCATGAACTGGGTGTAGCGGACGTCCGTGGCCTCGTACCACCAGGACTTCCAGTCGCGGTTCTCCGGGTCCTGGTCCGCCCACTCCTTCGTCGCGCCGATGTACTCGATCGGGGCGTCGAACCAGACGTAGAAGACCTTGCCCTCGGCGGCCAGCTCGGGCCAGGTGTCGGCCGGGACGGGCACGCCCCAGTCCAGGTCGCGGGTGATCGCGCGGTCGTTGAGGCCCTCGGTCAGCCACTTGCGGGCGATCGAGGAGGCCAGGACCGGCCAGTCCTTGCCGTGCTCGTCGATCCACGCCTCGACCTCGCCCTGCAGCTTCGACTGGAGCAGGAAGAGGTGCTTGGTCTCGCGGACCTCCAGCTCGCTGCTGCCGCTGATCGCCGAGCGGGCGTCGATCAGGTCGGTCGGGTCGAGGACGCGGGTGCAGTTCTCGCACTGGTCGCCGCGGGCCTTGTCGTAGCCGCAGTGCGGGCAGGTGCCGACGATGTAGCGGTCGGGCAGGAAGCGGGCGTCCGCCAGGGAGTAGACCTGGCGGATCGAGCGCTCCTCGATGAAGCCGTTCGCCTTGAGCTGCCGCGCGAAGTGCTGGGTGATCTCCCGGTTCTGCGGGGAGGAGCTCCGGCCGAAGTAGTCGAAGGAGAGGCCGAAGCCGTCGTAGATCGCCTTCTGCGCGTCGTGCTGCTGGGCGCAGAAGGTGTCCACGGGCAGGCCGAGCTCCTTGGCGCCCAGCTCGGCCGGGGTCCCGTGCTCGTCGGTGGCGCAGATGTAGAGCGTCTCGCGGCCGGTCTGGCGCAGGTACCGGGCGTACACGTCCGCCGGGAGCATGGACCCCACCATGTTGCCCAGGTGCTTGATCCCGTTGATGTACGGAAGGGCGCTGGTGATGAGGTGTCGAGCCATTGCGGCTGCTCCCTGGTCGCGGGTGTGGATATGGAGGCCTTTAGCGTATCCGAGCGGCCGGGGATGACCGCGCCCCGTTTGTTCAGGCCATCCAGGCGCGCCAGGGCCGGGTGATCACCTCCCGGTAGGTGTGGTGGGAGGGGTGCCGGCCGGCGTGCCGGAAGGTCCACGCCTGGGCGGCGGCGGGGTCCTCCAGGACGTCCGAGCGCTCCTCGCAGACGGCGCACTGCATGGCGTACGTGACGGGCTCGGCGTCGGGCTCGCGGTCGGGGGCGAGGGTCCAGGTGCCGTAGCGGTAGACGGCGCGGGGGGTCCGTGCGCTCACACGCCCCACCTGCTCACGGCGTTGAGCCGGGCCACGCGGGCGCGCAGCGCTTCCGCTTCGGAGGCGGGGCGGGCGTGCTCGGGAGGGCAGTCCCACTCGCGCCCGCCCTGGGGCGGGCGCAGCTGTACGCGGTCGGCGTGGAGGTCCATGACCTGGCCGAGGCGGTTGGTGCGGGTGTCGACGGCGTAGCCGAGAGGGATTGGTGGGGGATTTTCTCTGCTCACACCGTATTGATGCCCACGGATGGCCGCCCGACCGGTCACGGGATGGACACGGACGCGGCGCCCGGAGCCCGGCGCGGTCCGGGCGGGGCGGGTGCCGAACTCGGCCAAAGTTCGCCGTAGCCGCATTTCGACTGGTGCCCCCGTACCGTCCTTGACACTCTGCCGCGGTGCTCCGTATTCACTTCTCCGACACGGATCTCCTCAACACCCGCGTGGCGACCGCACCCGATCTTCACTGGGAACTGGTGCTGAGCCTGCGGCACTTGCGAAGACGGGTGGTGCCGCCGCGGTACGCCGCCTGGCACCGTGACGTCCTCGCCCGGCTGCCGCCGCCGGGCTGCGCGCGGTCGGCGCAGGCGTACCGGGAGGTGGCCCTCGACCCGTACTGGGAGGCCGTCCGCGGCAGCGTGGACGGCGACCGCGCCCTGCGGATCCGGGCGCTGCTGGACGGCGGGGTGAACGGTCTGCTGCGCAGCTACGCGCCCACCATGCGGTGGCTGCCGCCGACGCTGCACGTGCGCAGCGCGGTGGAGCGGGACTGCGAGCTCGGCGGGCGGGGGCTGCTGCTGCAGCCGTCGCACTTCTGCCACGGCGCGGGGCACCTGCCCGAGGATCCGGACGCGCCGCCCGTCCTCGTGCACCCGGCCGCCCAGCCGCAGACCGGTCCGGTGGCCGACAAGGCGCTCGCGCGCCTCATGGGGGCGACCCGCGCCGGCATCCTGATCGCGGCCGGGACGGCCTGCACGTCCGGTGAGCTGGCCCGCCGCGTGGGCGTCTCCGCGCCGACGGTGAGCCACCACCTGGCGGCTCTGCGGGACGCGGGCCTGCTCAGGACGGTGCCGCACGGCACCACCGCGCTGCACGTGCGCACGCGCACCGGTTCCGCACTGGTGCGTTCGAGCCGCGAGTGAGCTCCTGCTCGCGAGTGAGCTGCCGCTCGTGAGTGAGCTGTTCGTTTCGACGAGGTTCGAAGGCGCTGTCCTTCCTCCCGGCGGCTCGGCAAGGATGGCGCCTGAAACCGGAACGCTCCTGCAAACACCTGAAACAGGAGGGCTTTCGTATGCGATTCAAGCGTCTGGCCGTGGCCGGGGCGATCGCCGTGGCGACCGCGGGTTCGGGCCTTCTGGCCACCACGCCGGCGGCCGCGTCCACGGACCGCTTCGCGGAGAGCTGCTCAAGCGGCTACGCGTGCCTGTACTACCACCAGAACTACACGGGTGCGATCTACAAGCAGTACAACAACGACCCGAACTACGGGAACAACCACTTCGTGACGAGCAGCGCGACGCGCGGAAGCTCCGGCTCGGGCCTGGTCGTGCGGAACAACGCGGCTTCGGTCGACAACTGGGACTTCAACAACGCCATCACGATCTACTACAGCCCGAACTACCACGGCGTGCACCAGCGCATCGCGGCCGGCGGCGCGGCGAACCTCATCCCCGCGCTGCGGAACAACAACGCGTCCGGCAAGTTCGGGTGACCGAGTCGCCGTCGCGCACCGGGTGCCCCGCCCCGCGTCACGGGCGGGGCGCCCTTGCCGCTGCCGTCGTCGCCGTGGCGGGGGCGCTGCTGGTGGCCGCGGGGTGTGCGGGGTCGTCGTCCGGTGGGGGCGAAGGGGC
>NZ_JBPQTW010000162.1:0-15841 GCF_051386535.1 Streptomyces sp. URMC 127 | reverse complement strand
CTGGACAGGGGCGCCGCGGTGCGCCCGTACGCCCTCCCCGGCGGTCGCGCGCCCGCCAGCAGGTCCCGTACCGCCTTCCCCGCCTCCCCCGGGGTCCAGCGGTCGCCCTTGTCGGCGAGTGGGCCCGGGTGCCAGCCTTCCATGACCGTGATGCGGCCGCCCTCCGCCGCGAAGACCTGGCCGGTGACGCCGGCGGAGTCCGCCGAGCCGAGCCAGACCACCAGCGGGGAGACGTTGGCGGGAGCCATCGCGTCGAAGCCGACGGCGGGCGCGGCCATCGCCGCCGCGAACGTCTTCTCGGTCATCCGGGTGCGCGCGGCGGGCGCGACGGCGTTGACCTGGACGCCGTAGCGGCCCAGTTCCGCGGCGGCCACCAGCGTCAGGGCGACGATGCCCGCCTTCGCCGCGGCGTAGTTGGCCTGCCCTACGCTGCCCAGCAGCCCCGCTCCGGACGTCGTGTTGACGACGCGCGCTCCCGGCGTCCGCCCGGCCTTGTGCTCGGCGCGCCAGTGCGCGGCGGCGTGGCGAAGCGTCAGGAAGTGGCCTTTGAGGTGGACGGCGACGACCGCGTCCCAGTCGTCCTCGCCAAGATTGACGAGCATCCGGTCGCGCAGGATGCCGGCGTTGTTGACGAGCGTGTCGAGCCGCCCGTAGGCGCCGAGGGCCGCGGCGACGAGGGAGGCCGCGCCCTCGTCCGTGGAGATGTCGCCGGTGTGCGGGACGGCGTCGCCGCCCCGCGCGCGGATCTCGTCCACCACGCTCCGCGCCTCGCCGGCCGACGGCTCCGCTTCGTTGACGACGACCCGTGCGCCCTCCGCGGCGAAGGCGAGCGCGTGCGCCCGGCCGAGGCCGCGGCCGGCTCCGGTGACGGCGGCGACGCGCCCGGTGCAGATTCCGGTCATGCCGGCGGCTCCTCGTGGCTCTCGTGGTTGACGGTGGCGGCGGCGAGGAAGGCCGGGCGTTCCCCGCCGCCGTGGACGAGCAGTTCGGCGCCGGTGATGTGGGCGGCCTCGGCGGAGGCGAGGAAAACGGCGGCGGCGCCGATCTCGTCGGGCTCGGCAAGCCGTCCGGCGGGCACGGTGCGGGCGACGGCGGCGAGCCCGGCCGCGTCGCCGTAGTGGAGACGGGCGGATTCGGTGCGCACCGGGCCCGGGACGAGGGTGTTGACGCGGACGTCCGGCGCCCATTCGACGGCCATGGTGCGCGCGAGGCTGTGCAGGCCGGCCTTGGCCGCTCCGTAGGCGGCGGTGCCGGGCGAGGGCCGGGTACCGCTCACGCTGCCGACCATCAGCACGCAGCCGCCGGGCCGTTCGCGCAGCAGCGGGTACGCGGCGAGCGACGCGGTCAGCGGTGCGAGGAGGTTGAGGGCGACGATGCGGGCGTGCCGGCCGGCGCCGGCCGCCGCGAGCGGCCGGTAGGGCGTGCCGCCCGCGTTGTTCACGAGGACGTCGAGCCGCCCGTACTCGGCAGCCACGCGGTCGAAGAGGCCGCTGACGGCGGCCTCGTCGCGCAGGTCCGCGGACAGGTGGCGGGCGGTGCGCCCGGCGGCGGTGACGGGCCGCTCCGGCGGCCGGCGGGCGCAGACGACGACGCGCGCGCCGGAGCGCAGGAAGGCGCGTGCGATGCCCGCGCCGACTCCGCGCGTGCCGCCGGTGACGACGACGGTGCGCGCCCCGGTGTGCCTCGTGCCGGTCGGCATGGTGCCACCTCCCACGGCGGGTCGTGCGCTGCTACCGTCGACACCACCGCACGACCTAACAAACGTTTGGTGGAAAGGTAGCGGATCCTCCGATGAGTGTCTCCACCTCACGCCCCGAACCGGCCGTCGCCGTCGTCACCGTGGACTTCCCGCCGGTCAACGCCCTTCCCGTGCAGGGCTGGTACGACCTCGCAGCCGCGGTCGGCACGGCCGGGGCCGACAGCGCTGTCCGCTGCGTCGTGCTGGAGGCCGCGGGCCGCGGCTTCAACGCCGGCGTGGACCTCAAGGAGATCCGGAGCTCCCCCGGCCACGAGGCCCTGATCGGCGCCAACCACGGCTGCGCTGCGGCCTTTTCGGCGGTCTACGACTGCCCGGTGCCGGTGATCGCCGCCGTGCACGGCTTCTGCCTGGGCGGCGGGGTCGGCCTGGCGGGCAACGCGGACGCCGTCGTCGCCACGGAGGACGCCGTCTTCGGCCTGCCCGAGCTGGACCGCGGCGCGCTCGGCGCCGCGACGCACCTGGCACGGCTCGTCCCCCAGCACCTCATGCGCACCCTCTACTTCACCTCACGCACCGTCACGGCACACGAGCTGCACCGGCACGGCTCCGTCTGGCGCGTCGTGCCGCGCGGCGGGCTCCGCGCCGCGGCCCTGGAGCTGGCGCGGGAGATCGCCGCGAAGGACGGCGTGCTGCTGCGGCTGGCGAAGTCGGCGCTCAACGGCATCGACCCGGTCGACGTGCGCCGCAGCTACCGCTACGAGCAGGGTTTCACCTTCGAGGCGGGCCTGTGCGGGGCGGGCAACCGCCTGCGCGAGGCGTTCGGACGGCAGGACGACCGGCAGGAGGAGGGGAAAGCACCATGACGAACAGCGCCGTCACGAACAGCGCCGTCACGAACAGCGCCGTGACGAACAGGGCCGACAAGACCATGACCGCCGACGAAGCCGTCTCCCGTCTCGCGAGCGGCATGACCGTCGGCATCGGCGGCTGGGGCTCCCGGCGCAAGCCCATGGCCCTCGTCCGGGCCCTGCTGCGCTCGGACGTCCGCGACCTCACGGTGGTCTCGTACGGCGGCCCGGACGTCGGGCTGCTGGTGGCCGCCGGCCGGGTCCGCAAGCTCGTCGCCGCTTTCGCGACGCTCGACTCGGTCCCGCTCGAACCGCACTTCCGCGCCGCCCGCCAGCGCGGTGAGATCGAACTGGTCGAGCTCGACGAGGCGATGGTCATGTGGGGGCTGACGGCCGCCGCGCACCGGCTGCCGTTCCTGCCCGTACGCGCGGGCCTCGGCTCGGACGTCATGACCGTCAACCCCCGGCTGCGCACCGTGACGTCCCCCTACGAGGACGGCGAGGAGCTCGTCGCGGTCCCGGCGCTCACCCTGGACGCGGCCCTGGTGCACCTGAACCGGGCGGACGCGCACGGCAACGCCCAGTACCTGGGCCCGGACCCGTACTTCGACGACCTGTTCTGCGAGGCGGCGCGCGAGGCGTACGTCTCCTGCGAACGGATCGTCGACAGCGCCGAGTTCACCCGGCACGCCGGCCCGCAGACGCTCCTGGTGCAGCGGACCTGCGTCAACGGCGTCGTCGAGGCGCCGGGCGGGGCGCACTTCACCTCCTGCGTCCCGGACTACGACCGCGACGAGGCGTTCCAGGCGGCGTACGCGGCGGCCGCGGCCGACCCGGCGGCCTGGCGCGCGTTCACCGCCCGCTTCCTGTCGGGCGACGAGGACGCCTACCGGGCCGCGGTCGCCGGCTTCGCGCGGGGCGCGGCATGAGCGCCGGACCGGCGGGACGGGCCGAGGTGTGCGTCGTGGCGTGCGCGGAGGCGTGGCGCGGCGCCGGGGAGGTGCTCGCCGCGCCGATGGGGGTGGTGCCGACGGCGGGGGCGCGGCTCGCCCGGCTCACCTTCGCCCCGGACCTGCTGCTCACGGACGGGGAGGCCTTGCTGGTCGCGGACGTGCCCGCGCTGGGCGCGAAGGCCCGCACGGTCGAGGGGTGGCTGCCGTACCGCCGTCACCTGGCGCTGGTCGCGGGCGGGCGGCGGCACGTGATGATGGGCGCGGCCCAGCTCGACCGGCACGGCAACCAGAACATCTCCTGCATCGGCGACTGGCGGCGTCCCGCGCGGCAGCTCCTGGGCGTCCGCGGGGCACCGGCCAACACCGTCAATAATCCCACGAGTTACTGGATCCCCCGGCACTCGCCGCGCGTGCTCGTCGCGAAGGCCGACATGGTGAGCGGCGTCGGCTACGACCGGGCGGCCGCCGCGGGGCCGTCGGCGGCGCGCTTCCACCGCATCCCGCGGGTGGTTACCGACCTGGCGGTGCTCGACTTCGAGACGGCCGACCGCACGATGCGGGTCCGTTCGCTGCACCCGGGCGTGAGTGCGGAGGAACTCCGTGCGGCCACGGGCTTCCCGCTGGAGGTGCCGCCCGGCGTGCCGCGTACGCGCCTGCCCTCCGCCGAGGAGCTGCGGCTGATCCGGGAGGTCATCGACCCGGACGGGCTGTGCGCGCGGGAGGTGGGGGGATGAGGACGGCGCTGACGGAGCTGGTGGGTGTCCGGCACCCGCTCGTGCAGACGGGCATGGGCTGGGTCGCGGGGCCGCGGCTGGTGTCGGCCGCGGCGAACGCGGGCGCGCTCGGCATCCTCGGTTCGGCGACCATGACGCCCGACGCGCTCAGGGCGGCGATCAGGAAGGTGCGGTCCCGTACGGCGGGGCAGCCCTTCGGGGTCAACCTGCGGGCGGACGCGGGCGACGCCCGGGAGCGAGTGGACATCCTGATCGAGGAGGGGGTGCGGGTCGCGTCGTTCGCGCTGGCCCCGTCCCGGGAGCTGATCGCCCGGCTCAAGGGCGCCGGGGTGCTCGTCGTGCCGTCCGTGGGCGCCCGGCGCCACGCCGAGAAGGTCGCCGCGTGGGGCGCGGACGCGGTCGTCGTGCAGGGCGGCGAGGGCGGCGGCCACACGGGCGAGGTCGCCACGACCGTCCTGCTGCCGCAGGTGGTGGACGCCGTGGGGATCCCGGTCGTGGCGGCGGGCGGCTTCCGCGACGGGCGCGGCCTGGTGGCGGCCCTGGCGTTCGGCGCCGCCGGGGTCGCCATGGGCACGCGTTTCCTGCTGACCGCCGACAGCCCGGTGCCGGAGGCGGTCAAGGCGGCCTACCTCGCGGCGACGGTGCGGGACGTCGTGGTCACGACGAAGGTCGACGGCCTCCCCCACCGGATGCTGCGCACGCCCTTCGTCGCGGGCCTGGAGCGCTCGGGGCGGCTCGGCGGGCTCGTCCGCGCGCTGCGGCACGCGGCGGCCTTCCGGGCCTTGTCGGGGATGAGCCGGCGGCAGCTGGTGCGGGACGGCCTGGCGATGCGGCGCGCCCGCGGACTGACGTGGAGCCAGGTGGCGCTGGCAGCCGGCACGCCCGTGCTGCTGAAGGCCGCCATGGTGGACGGGCGTACGGATCTGGGGGTGATGGCCGCGGGACAGGTCGCCGGTGCCATCGACGACCTGCCGACGTGCGCCGAGCTGGTGGAGCGGGTGATGGCGGAGGCGGAGGAGGTGCTGGTGGCGCTCGCGGAGCACGGCGCCGCCGGATAGGACCTGCAACGAGCCCCGGCCGGCAGGCGGCTCACAGCCGTTCGATGATGGTCACGTTCGCCTGTCCGCCTCCCTCGCACATCGTCTGCAGGCCGTAGCGGCCGCCGGTGCGCTCCAGTTCGTGCAGCAGCGTCGTCATCAGCTTCGCTCCGCTCGCGCCCAGGGGGTGGCCCAGCGCGATGGCGCCGCCGTTGACGTTGACCTTCTCCGGGTCGGCGCCGGTCTCGCGGAGCCAGGCCAGGACGACGGGGGCGAACGCCTCGTTGACCTCGAAGAGGTCGATGTCCCCGATCGTCAGCCCGGCCTTCTTGAGCGCGTGGGCCGTGGCCGGGATGGGTGCGGTCAGCATGCGAACGGGGTCCTCGCCGCGTACGGAGAGGTGGTGGACGCGGGCGCGCGGGGTCAGCCCGTGGTCGCGCACGGCGCGCTCGCTCGCGAGCAGCAGGGCGGCCGCGCCGTCGGAGATCTGCGAGGAGAGCGCGGCGGTCAGCCGGCCGCCTTCCACGACCGGGGGCAGCGCGGCCATCTTCGCGAGGGAGGTGTCCCTGCGGGGCCCCTCGTCGGCGGTCAGGCCGCCGTACGGGGCGAGTTCGCGGTCGAAGCGGCCCTCGTCGGCGGCGCGCACGGCCCGCCGGTGCGACAGCAGCGCGTACTCCTCCATGGCCGGCCGGCCGATCTCCCACTGCCGGGCGATGAGTTCGGCGCCGTGGAACTGGCTGACGGGCCGGTCGCCGTAGCGCGCCCGCCAGCCCTCCGAGCCGGCGAACGGGCCCTCGGTGAGGCCCAGCGGGACGGCCGCGCGGTGGACGGCGTAGGCGAGGGGGATCTGCGACATGTTCTGGACGCCGCCCGCCACGACGAGGTCCTGGGTGCCGGAGAGGACGGCCTGGGCGGCGAAGTGGACGGCCTGCTGGCCGGATCCGCACTGCCGGTCGACGGTGACGCCGGGGACCTCCTCGGGCAGCCCGGCGGCCAGCCAGCTCGTCCGGGCGATGTCGCCGGCCTGCGGCCCGACCGCGTCCAGGCAGCCGAAGACCACGTCCTCGACGGCGGCCGGGTCCACGCCCGTGCGCTCCATCAGGGCGCGCAGGACGTGCGCGCCGAGGTCGGCGGGGTGGGCGGCGGAGAGCCCGCCGCCGCGCCGTCCTGCGGGGGTGCGGACCGCTCCGGCGATGTATGCCTCGGCCATGGCCGATCACTCCTCGGTGTCCCTCGGGTCATTCGCGTACGGCGATGCCCTCCAGCACCATCGACAAGTACTGACGGGCGATCTCCTCGGGGCTGTGCGCGCCGCCCGGCCGGTACCAGGACGCGGCGACCCACACGGTGTCGCGCACGAAGCGGTAGGCGAGCCGGACGTCGAGGTCGGCGCGGAAGACGCCGGCCGCCGTGCCGCGCCGCAGGGTGCCCAGCCAGGCCTCCTCGAACCTGCGCTGGGACTCGGCGAGGTAGGCGAAGCGCGGCTGCGCGGCGAGGTGGCGCGCCTCGCGCTGGTAGATGGCGACGGCGGGGCGGTGCCGGTCGATCTCCCGGAACGACTCGGTGACCAGGGCCTCCAGGGTCTCCCGCGGACCGAGCCCGGCGGCGAGCACCGCGTCGTAGCCGGCCCACAGCTCGTCGAGGAAGGCCGACAGGATCTCGTCCAGCATCGACTCCTTGGAGTCGAAGTGGTAGTAGAGGCTCCCGGCGAGGAGCCCGGCCTCGTCGGCGATGCGCCGCACGGTGGTGGCGTTGTAGCCGTGCGCGGCGAACACCTCGGCGGCGGTCGCGAGGAGCTCGCCGCGCCGCTCGGGCGCGGGCCGCTCGGTGGTGGTCTTCTTGCTGTTCGGCACGGGGACATTGTCGGTCACCTGTCGGTCCGGTGCCGTCACGCGCGCTGGCTGCTGACGGAGACCGTCTCCCCGGTCATGTACGAGGAGTAGGCGCTGGCGAGGAAGACGATCACGTTGGCGACCTCCCAGGGTTCGGCGGCCCGCCCGAACGCCTCGCGCCGCGCCAGCTCGTCGAGCAGCTCCGGGGTGGTGACCTTGGCGAGGTGGGGGTGGAGGGCGAGGCTCGGCGCGACGGCGTTGACGCGGACGCCGTAGGCGGCGGCCTCCACGGCCGCGCAGCGCGTGAGCGCCATGACGCCGGCCTTGGCGGCGGCGTAGTGGGCCTGTCCGTGCTGGGCGCGCCAGCCGGCGACGGAGGCGTTGTTGACGACGACGCCGCCGGTGCCGCGGGCGCGCATGCGGCGCAGGGCGGCCCGGGTGCAGCGGAAGGTGCCGCCGAGGGTGGTGCCGACGACGGCTTCCCACTGCTCGTCGGTCATCTCGGCGAGCTCCGCGGTGCCGCCGAGGCCCGCGTTGTTGACGACGACGTCGAGGGCGCCGTGCCGCTCCTCGGCCAGCTCGAAGAGGGCGGCGACCTGCCCCTCGTCGGTGACGTCGCAGGGCAGGCCGGCGACCTGCCGGCCGCCGAACTCCTCGCTCAGCGCGGCCACGGCGACGCGCAGCCTGCGGGCGTGCCGGTCGCCGAGAACGACGCGGGCGCCCTCCTCCAGGAAGCGGCGGGCGGTCGCGGCGCCGATGCCGGCGCCGGCCGCGGCGGTGATGACGGCGGTGCGGCCGGACAGCAGGTCGTGGCCGGGGACGTACGGCGGCGGGCCGGAGCTCTCGACGCTGCTCATGAGGGGACGTTAACCTACCAAACACTTGTTAGGGAAGGATGCCTGATGGCCACTGACCCTGTGGTGCGCTGCGAACGCACCGGCCCCGTCGCGACGGTCACCATGAACCGGCCCGCGTACCGCAACGCCCAGAACTCCGCGATGACGTACGCCCTGGACACGGCCTTCTACGAGGCGGCGGCCGACGACGCCGTCAAGGTGATCGTCCTCGCGGGTGCGGGCGCGCACTTCTCGTCCGGCCACGACATCGGCACGCCCGGGCGCGACGCCCACCTGCCGTTCGACCGCCGGGCGGGCCTGTGGTGGGACCACTGCGGCAAGGCGGGCGCGGAGAGCCGCTTCGCGCGCGAGTCCGAGGTCTACCTGGGCATGTGCCGCCGCTGGCGCGAGCTGCCCAAGCCGCTGATCGCCTCGGTGCAGGGCGCCTGCGTGGCGGGCGGTCTGATGCTGGCCTGGGTCTGCGACCTGATCGTCGCCAGCGAGGACGCCTTCTTCGCCGACCCGGTGGTGCGGATGGGCGTCCCCGGCGTGGAGTACTTCGCGCACCCGTGGGCGCTGCCGCCGCGCGTCGCGAAGGAACTCCTCTACACGGGCGACCGGATGACGGCGCGGCGCGCCCACGAGCTCGGCATGGTCAACCGCGTCGTGCCGCGCGATCACCTGGCGGCGCGCACCCGCGAACTCGCCGAGCGGGTCGCCGCGATGCCGCGCATGGGCCTCGCCCTCGCCAAGCGCGCCGTCAACCAGGCCGAGGACCTGCAGGGCCTGCACGGCGGGCTCGACGCGGCGTTCGCCCTGCACCATCTCGCGCACGCGCACAACGCCGAGACCGGCGGCGATCCGCTCGGCGGCATGGACGCCCGGGCGATGAAGGCGAGGGCGGGGCACGGGGAGGGCGTCTGATGGACCTGGACCTCACCCCCGGGCAGGAGGCCTTCCGCACGGAGGCCCGCGCCTGGCTCGCCGCGCACGTGCCGCGCGCGCCGCTGCCCTCGCTGGAGACCGCGGAGGGGTTTGCCGAACGCCGCGCGTGGGAGCGGACGTTGCACGCCGGCGGCTGGTCGGCCGTCACCTGGCCGCCCGCGTACGGGGGCCGCGGCCGGTCGTTCCTGGAGTGGCTCCTCTTCGAGGAGGAGTACTGGGCGGCCGGTGCGCCCGCGCGGGTCTCGCAGAACGGGACCGGCCTGCTGGCGCCGACGCTGTTCGAGCACGGCACGCGGGAGCAGCGCGCGCGGATCCTGCCCGCGATGGCGAGCGGGGAGACGGTGTGGGCCCAGGCGTGGTCGGAGCCGGAGGCGGGCTCCGACCTCGCGTCCCTGCGGTCGGTGGCCGTGCCGGTGGCCGGCGGATGGCTGCTGAGCGGGCAGAAGGCCTGGTCCTCGCGGGCCGCGTTCGCCGACCGGGCCTTCGGGCTGTTCCGCAGCCACGCCGCCGCGGGCCGGCCCCACGAGGGACTCACGTACGCGCTGTTCGGCCTGGACGCCGAGGGGGTGACGGTGCGTCCGGTCGCCCGGCTCGACGGCAAGCCGGCGTTCGCGGAGATCTTCCTGGACGAGGTGTTCGTGCCGGACCGGGACATCGTGGGCGCGCCCGGCGACGGCTGGCGCGTCGCCATGAGCACCGCCGGCAGCGAGCGCGGCCTCGGCCTGCGCAGCCCGGGCCGCTACGTGGCCGCCGCGCGCCGCCTCGTCGCGCTGTGGCGGGCGGCGGCCGACCCCGGGGACACGGCGCTGCGCGACCGGGTGGCGGACGCGGTGGTGCGGGCCCGCGCCTACCAGCTGTACGGGTACCGGCTCGCGTGCACGCCGGGCGGGGCGCGGGGCGCGGAGCCGAGCCTTGCGAAGCTCTTCTGGTCGGAGCTGGACCTGGCCCTGCACGAGACGGCGCTCGACCTGCTCGGCCCGTACGGCGAGCTGGCCGGCGGGGCGGCCGGCACCCCGGCGCACGGCGGCTGGGCGGAGGGCTGGATCTTCGCGCTGGCGGGCCCGGTCTATGCGGGCACGAACGAGATCCAGCGCGACATCGTGGCGGAGCGGCTACTGGGCCTGCCGAGGGGGCGGGAGCGGCCGCGGTGACGGCCGCGAACGGCCGATAAAGACGCATGCACTCGTCCCGTCCCACAGGAGCGGCCCGCATGGACTTCGCACTCGGCACCGAGCAGCAGGACTTCGCCCGCACCCTCGGCCGGATGCTGGGCGCGGCGGACACCCCGGGGGCCGTGCGGGCCTGGGCGCGCGGTGAGCACGGGCCCGGGCTCGCGGTGTGGGAGCGGGTGGCGCGGGCGGGGGTGTTCGGGCTGGCGGTGCCGGAGGCGTACGGCGGCGCGGGGCCGCTGCCGGCGGAGGCGGCGGTGGCGTTCACCGAGCTGGGCCGGCACGCGGTGCCGGGCCCGGCCGTGGAGACGGTCGCCGTGACGGCCCTGCTGGCCCGGCTGGCCGGGGCGGGCGGCCCGGCCGTGCTCGCGGAGGCCTGGCTGCCGCGGGTGTGCGAGGGGGCGGCCCTGGTGACGGCGGCGTTTCCGGGGGCGCCGGGCGGGAGTCCGTACGCGCCGGACGCGGACGCGTGCGACGGGGTGTTCGTGGTGCCGGCCGGGACGGACGACCTGTTCCTGGCCGCCGGGCACGGGCCCGTGCAGCCTTCGCTGGACCCGGCGCGGCGGCTCGCCCTGCCGCGCTGCGGGCCGGAGCCGGTGGCGTCGGGGCGGGCGGTGCGCGAGGCGGTGCGGCACGCCGCGGACTGGGCGGCGTTCGCGGCGGCCGCGCAGCTGCTCGGCGTGGGGGCGGCGCTGCTGGAGCGGACGGTGGCGTACGTGGGGCAGCGCAGGCAGTTCGGCTCGCCGGTCGGCGCGTTCCAGGCGGTCAAGCACCGGCTGGCGGACACGCGCGTGGGGCTGGAGTTCGCGGGTCCGCTCGTGTACGGCGCCGCCGTGGCCCTGGCGGCGGGGGCGCCGGGCGCCGGGGCGGAGGTCGCCGCGGCGAAGGCGGCCGCGTCCGACGCGGCGTGGGCCGCGGCGCGGGCCGCGCTGCAGCTGCACGGTGCGATCGGCTACACCGCGGAGTACGACCTGTCGCTGTGGCTGGGCAAGGCGCGGGCGCTGCGGTCGGCGTGGGGGTCGCCGGCCGCCTGCCGGGCCCGCACCCTCGATATATTTCGCGAGTAAAACACTTGCTAACCTTTGGGGCATGGTGAGACGACCCGCCCTGCCCGGGACCCTGCACGCCGCCTTCCGGCTCGGCCGGCCGGCGGACACCCGCCACAAGGCGGCCCTGAGCGCCGTCGTGGCCATGGCCGTACCGGACGCCGCCCTGCTCGCGGCGGACCGGCTGGACCTCGCGCTGTACACCTCCGCCGGCGCCCTGTGCGCGCTCTACGGCCACGACCGCCCGTACGCCGGCCGCGCCCGGGCGCTCGCCCTCGTCGTGCTCGGCATGACGGCGGGCGTCGGCGTCGCCCTGGGCGCCGCTGCCCTGACGGACTCCCCCGCCGCCCTCGTACTGGTCGCCGCGGTGCTCGCGGCCGTACAGAAGACGGTGTGCGACGCCGCCCGCACCGGCCCGCCCGGCAACGTCGTCCTGACCTTCGTCTCGGCGTCGGCGTGCTTCGCACCGCAGCGGGCGGCGGACCTGCCGCTCCACCTCGGGCTGACCCTGGCCTGCGGACTGTGGGCGTGGCTGGTCTGCATGGCGCCCGCCCTCGTCCGGCCGCACGGCCCCGACCGGATCGCCGCCGCCCGCGCCCTGGAGGCCGCGGCGCGCGCGGTCCGGGCGGACGCGGCAGCCGCTCCCCGCGCCCGGCACGCCGCCTGGCAGGCGCTGCTCCGGGCACCCGCGCAGGTGCGCGCCCGCGTCCACGAGGGGCTCGCCCGCCTGGAGGCGGGCGCACCGGCCGACCACGACCGGCAGGCATCCCCGGGCGCCGCACCGGCCGGGGCTGCGGACGCCGGGCGCTGGGAGGCGTGGGCGCGCGACCTGCGCAAGGGCCGCCCCCTGCCCGGGGACGCTCCCGCCGTGCCCGGCCCGGGCGCCCTGCCCCCGCCGCCTGTGCGGCTGCGCCCGCACCTCCCCGCGGGCGCCCGGGTGCTCACCGGCGCCGCGCTCGGCGGCTGGGCGTCGCTCGCCTGCGGCGTCGGGCACCCGTACTGGGCGGTGGTGACGGCCGCCTCGGTCGTCCAGGCCGCTTCCGTGCCGTCCTGGCACCGCGCGCTGCAGCGGGTGCTGGGCAATCTCCTCGGCGTGCTGCTCTTCGCCGCGCTCGTGCCGCTGGTCCGCACCGGCGCCGTGGCCATGGTGCTGACCGCGCTCGCCCTGCAGGCCGGTGCCGAGGCGCTGATCTCCCGCAACTACTGGCTCGGCACGGTCTGCGTCACCCCGATGGCCCTGCTGCTGACCGAATTCGGCGGCAGCCACCCCGCCCGGGAGCTCGTCGGCGACCGCTGGACCGATACGCTCGTCGGCGCGGCGACGGGCCTGCTGGCCTGCGCGCTGGTCGGCAACCGGCGGGCGGCGGAGCGGGTCGAGGCCGCCGTGGCCCGGGTGGAGAGGGCGCTCGCCGCGGCCCTCGCCGTGCCGGCCGGCACGGAAAGCGCCCGCGGCACCGAAGGCGCCCCCGGCACAACCCGCGACACCGCCCGCGACCGGCTCGCGGCCGCCCTCGTCGAACTGCGCGAGGCGGCCGACACCGCGGCCGGCGAGTGGCGGCGGGCCCCGGCCGGGGAACACGTTGAGCGTGCCGAGCGGGACGGCCACCGCGCGCTGGCCTCACTCGTACGGGAGCGCGTCCCCGGCGGCGCGGCGTTCTGAGCCTCCCTCCGGACGGGCACCGGCGGGGCGGCAGAATCTACCCGGAGCACCGACTGGAAAGGATCACCACCGTGACCGAGGACATCGTCGCGCGCGTGCTGCGGCAGTGGCAGCAGGTCCACCCCGGACTCGACACCGCGCCGATGGCCGTGATCGGCAGGCTCAACCGCTGTGCGGCGCTGCTCCAGCAGGCCACGGACGCCCCGCTGGTGCGGGAGGGCCTGACGCGCGCGGAGTTCGACATCCTCGGCACCCTGCGGCGCACGGACCGGGAGCTGACCCCGGGCCAGATCGCGCGGGAGACGTTCGCGTCGGGGGCGGCGGTGACCAAGCGGCTGCGGGTGCTCGAAGCGCGCGAGCTGGTCGCGCGCCGCGCGGACGAGCGGGACCGGCGCGTGGCGCACCTGTCCCTGACGGAGGAGGGCCGGGAGCTCATCGACCGCCTGATCCCCCACCAGCTGGACTACGAGTCGGCGCTGCTGGAAGGGCTCGGCGGGGAGCGCCGGACGGAGCTGGCGGAGACGCTCGCCGAACTCCTCGTCCTCCTGGAGGGACGCCTCGGCGGACTCCAGCCGTAGGCCGTTCCGGCGGATTGCGGCGTATTACTGCAGGTGCCCCGTCTTCCTGTGGCCCGTACCCCCCGGGGGTACGGGCCACAGGCATGTCGCCGCCCCTTGCATTGGATACACCCCAGGGGTATACATGAACCCAAGAGATACCCCCTAGGGGTATGAGGGGACAGCGGCGAGGAGCAGGGATGAGCACTACGGGAAGCACCACCGGAACAGCCGAGGTGGAACTCGCGATCGGCGGCATGACCTGCGCCTCCTGCGCCGCCCGCATCGAGAAGAAGCTCAACCGCATGGAGGGCGTCGAGGCCACCGTCAACTACGCGACCGAGAAGGCCAGGGTCTTCTACGGCGGAGACGTCGCCGTGGACGACCTGATCGCCACGGTGGTGGCCACCGGCTACACCGCCGAGCCGCCCGCACCGCCCGCCGCGGCGGAGGCGGGGGCCGGCCCGGAGCAGGCGGCGGCCGGGGAGGGCGACGAGCTGCGCACGCTGCGGCAGCGGCTGGTCACCGCCGTGACGCTGGCCGTGCCGGTGATCCTGCTGGCGATGGTGCCGGCCCTGCAGTTCACGTACTGGCAGTGGCTGTCGCTGACGCTGACGGCGCCGGTCGTGACGTACGCCGCCTGGCCCTTCCACCGTGCCGCGGTCACCAACGCCCGGCACGGCGCGGCCACCATGGACACCCTGATCTCGGTGGGCGTCTCGGCGGCCTTCCTGTGGTCGGTGTGGGCGCTGTTCCTCGGCGACGCGGGCATGCCGGGCATGACGCACTCCTTCGACCTGACGGTCGCGCGCAGCGACGGCGCGGAGAACATCTACCTGGAGGCGGCCGCGGGCGTGACCGCGTTCATCCTGGCCGGCCGGTACTTCGAGGCGCGCTCCAAGCGCAAGGCGGGGGCCGCGCTGCGGGCGCTGATGGAGCTGGGCGCCAAGGAGGTCACGGTCCTGCGGGGCGGGAAGGAGGAGCGCATCCCCGTCTCCGGTCTGGCCGTCGGCGACCGCTTCGTCGTCCGCCCCGGCGAGAAGATCGCCACGGACGGCACCGTGGTCGAGGGCAGCTCCGCCGTGGACGCCTCGATGCTCACCGGCGAGTCGGTCCCGGTCGAGGTCGGCGCGGGCGACCCCGTCACCGGCGCGACCCTCAACGCGGGCGGCCGCCTCGTCGTGGAGGCGGGCCGGGTCGGCGCCGACACGCAGCTGGCCCGGATGGCGAAGCTCGTCGAGGACGCGCAGAACGGCAAGGCGGCGGCCCAGCGGCTCGCCGACCGGATCTCCGCCGTCTTCGTGCCCGTGGTCATCGCCCTCGCGCTCGGCACGCTCGGCTTCTGGCTCGCCACGGGCGCCGGTGCCACCGCCGCGTTCACCGCCGCCGTGGCGGTGCTGATCATCGCCTGCCCGTGCGCCCTGGGGCTCGCCACGCCCACCGCCCTGATGGTCGGCACCGGCCGCGGCGCCCAGCTCGGCATCCTCATCAAGGGCCCCGAGGTCCTGGAGACCACCCGCAAGGCCGACACGATCGTCCTCGACAAGACGGGCACCGTCACGACCGGCCGGATGACCCTGCTCGCCGTCCGCACCGCCGACGGCGTGAGCGAGACCGAGGCCCTGCGGCTGGCCGGCGCGCTGGAGCACGCCTCCGAGCACCCCATCGCCCGGGCGATCGCCGCCGGTGCCGCCGAGCGGACCGGGCAGCTGCCCGTCCCGGAGGACTTCGCCAACCTGCCGGGCCTCGGCGTGCAGGGCGTGGTCGAGGGGCACGCGGTGCTGGTGGGCCGGGAGAAGCTGCTCGCCGAGTGGGCGATGACCCTGCCGGCCGGGCTGCAGGAGGCGAAGGACACCGCGGAGGCCGCCGGCCGTACGGCCGTCCTCGTCGCCTGGGACGGCGCGGCCCGCGCGGTGCTGGAGGTGGCCGACGCGGTCAAGGGCACCAGTGCCGAGGCCGTCCGCCGGCTGCGCGCGCTCGGCCTGACGCCGATCCTGCTCACCGGCGACAACAAGGCCGTCGCCGAGGCCGTCGCCGCCGAGGTCGGCATCGGCGAGGTGATCGCCGAGGTCATGCCGCAGGACAAGGTGGACGTCGTCAAGCGGCTGCAGGCCGAGGGACGTTCGGTCGCCATGGTCGGCGACGGCGTCAACGACGCGGCCGCGCTCGCCCGGGCGGACCTGGGCCTGGCGATGGGTACCGGGACCGACGCCGCCATCGAGGCGGGCGACCTCACGCTCGTCCGCGGCGACCTGCGCACCGCCGCCGACGCGATCCGCCTGGCCCGCCGCACGCTCGGCACCATCAAGGCCAACCTGTTCTGGGCCTTCGCCTACAACGTGGCGGCGCTGCCGCTGGCGGCCGCGGGGCTGCTGAACCCGATGATCGCCGGAGCCGCGATGGCCTTCTCGTCGGTCTTCGTCGTCGGCAACAGCCTCCGCCTGCGGGGCTTCCGGGCGGAGGCCTGACAGCGGCCCTTGCACCACGGCGGGGGGGGGGGGGGGGGGGGGGGGGGGGGGGGGGGG
>NZ_JBPQTW010000161.1:0-15905 GCF_051386535.1 Streptomyces sp. URMC 127 | reverse complement strand
CCCCCCCCCCCCCCCCCCCCCCCCCCCCCCTCCGGCTTCTGCGCGCCGGCCGGGCCTGAGCCGTACGGGCGCGTTCCGGCTTGTCCCGGCTTGTACGCGCCCCTTTCCCGCGCCGGCGGCATACGGTGAGCGCGATCGCACACGCGCACGCCCCTCAGGGAAGGATCCGCCGTGACCGCCGCCCTCTCCGACGACCTGAAGAAGCTCCTCGACGACGCCCCCGTCTTCGCGACCGTCGCCACGGTCCAGCCGGACGGCAGCCCCCAGCTCACGGTCACCTGGCTCACGCACGACGGCGACGACCTGCTGATCTCCACGACCGTCGGACGGCGCAAGGAGAAGAACCTGCGCCGGGACCCGCGCATCACGGTGATGATCAACCCGCCGAACGCCCCGTACACCTACGCCGAGGTCCGCGGGACGGCCACGCTCACCACGGAGGGCGGCCAAGAGCTGATCAACGCGCTCTCGCGGAAGTACACGGGGAAGGACTACGCGGACTTCAACCCGGCGGCGAAGGACGACGCGGAGCGGGTGGTCGTACGGGTGACGCCGCGGAAGGTCGTCGGGTCGATCTAGACCGGGCGATCTGGCGAACCGGGCCCGGCGATCCGGCCCGGCGCCCGGAAGGGCCGGCCTAGTAGCCCGCCGCGCGGGCGACGAGCGCCGTCGCCACCGCCGTGAGGCCCTCCTCGCGGCCCGGGAAGCCCAGGCCGTCCGTCGTGGCGCCGGAGACCGTGACCGGCGCTCCGACGGCCTCGGAGAGGACCTTCTGGGACTCCTCGCGGCGCTTGCCGATCCGCGGGCGGACGCCCACGACCTGGACGGCGACGTTGCCGATGACGAAGCCGGCCTCGCGCACGATGCGGGCGGCCTCGGTGAGCAGCGTGACCCCGGAGGCGCCGGCCCACTCGGGGCGGCCGGTGCCGAAGTGGGCGCCGAGGTCGCCGAGGCCGGCGGCGGAGAAGAGGGCGTTGCACGCGGCGTGGGCGACGACGTCGGCGTCGGAGTGGCCGGCGAGGCCGGTCTCCCCGGGCCACAGCAGGCCGCCGCACCACAGCTCGCGGCCCTCCTCGAAGGCGTGCGTGTCGGTGCCGATGCCCACCTGGGGCAGGGCGGGGAGCGGGCTAGAAGCCATCGTTGGCCCTCCTGCGGGCGAGTACGGCCTCGGCGAGGACGAGGTCGAGCGGCCGGGTGACCTTGAAGGCCTCCTCGTGGCCGGGGACGAGGACGACGGGGGCGCCGAGGCGCTCGACCATGCCGGCGTCGTCCGTGGCGCCCTCGCCTTCGAGGTCGGCGAACTTCTCGTGGGCGGCGTCCAGCGTGCGCCGGTCGAAGCCCTGGGGGGTCTGCACGGCGCGCAGCAGCGCCCGCTCGGGGGTGCCGGTGACGAGCTCGGGCTCGCCCTCGGCGGCGCCGCCGCGCGGCGCGACCTGCTTGACGGTGTCGGCGAGCGGCAGCGCCGGGACGACGGCGGGCGCGCCCTCGCGGACCGCGGCGATCACGGCGTCGACGGTGTCGACGGGCACCAGGGGGCGCGCGGCGTCGTGCACGAGGACGGTGGAGACGTCGGCCGGGAGGGCCGCGAGGCCGAGGCGGACGGACTCCTGGCGGGTGCCGCCGCCGGGGACGACGAGGACCTCGGCGCGGTCGTGGCCGGTGAGGGGGTGGTCGTCGAGGAGGGCGCGGACCTCGGCGGCGCCGTCCGGCGGGGCGACCACGACGACGAGGGAGACGGCGCGCGAGGCGGCCATCGCCCGGACGGCGTGGACGAGCATGGGCGTGCCGCCCAGGGCGCGCAGGGCTTTGGGCGCGCCGGGGCCGAGCCGGACACCGCGGCCGGCCGCGGGGATCACGGCGGCGGTGCGCGACGGAGTGACGGCAGGGGCTCGATCAGACATTGCGTTCGCGTTCAGGTTTGCTTCCTCGGCCGAATTGGGTATGGCCTGGGGAGTGCCGGGCAACAAGCCCCGACCAGCCCCTTCCGTGACAGCTGGGCGGGCCGGCTGCCCGGGCCCGGCACTCCAGCACGGCGAGTGCGCCCCGGTGCGTGCCCGCATCCGCATCCGAAGATGCCGCAGCGCCCGGCGGATGACTTGCGTCACCGCGCGGGCACCGCGGCACTTCTTTACGTGCGGTCGATCCCATGGGCGTCGATCCCGTACGTACGGTCTTCTCGTCGCGTACGGTCTTCACGTCCGGCACCTGTGCGTCGGGACGCGAGGGCACACCGAGCAGGCGAGGACGGTGCGGACGTCGCGGACCTCGCACGCCGGCCGTCGCCGTTAAGGGACTCAGGACGCGAGGACCTCGTCGAGCAGGGCCTCGGCCTTGTCCTCGTTGGTGTTCTCCGCGAGGGCGAGCTCGCTCACCAGGATCTGGCGCGCCTTGGCCAGCATGCGCTTCTCACCGGCGGACAGACCGCGCTCGCGCTCACGGCGCCACAGGTCGCGCACGACCTCGGCGACCTTGATCACGTCGCCCGAGGCGAGCTTCTCGAGATTTGCCTTGTAGCGGCGGGACCAGTTCGTCGGCTCTTCCGCATACGGTGCGCGGAGCACCTCGAAGACCCGGTCCAGCCCATCCTGGCCGACCACATCGCGCACACCGACGAACTCCGCATTGTCCGCCGGCACCCGAACCGTCAGGTCACCCTGGGCGACCTTCAGCACCAAGTAGGTCTTGTCCACGCCTTTGATCTGGCGAGTTTCGATGGCCTCGATCAGCGCGGCCCCGTGATGGGGATAGACCACGGTGTCGCCAACCTTGAACGTCATGTGACAGGTACCCCTTCCGTGGCTATCCAGTCTAACACGGGAACTCCCCGTTCTGAATGGCGTTTTCGCAGGTCAGGGCATATCTCAGGGCTTGACAACAGCAACCGGGACGTGCTGCGGAGGGGTTCCGGAAGCGGGTATTCGCAGGTCGGAGCGGTTCTTCGGGCAAGGCGAAACGGGCACGTTACACGCGCGGAGAGCCGCTCGCGAGCGGTCGAACGTCCCGTTTTGCCGGGGTCCGCTCGGCCGACTTCCGCTACTCCGTTCGGGGCGCCGGCCGCCTTCACCGACCGGAATCCGGAATTGATCACCGCGAACTTGATCAATTCAGGAAGGCCTTCCGCGCGCCCGCGCATTCCGTACTGATAATGCGCACCGGCGCCCGCCGGACATCCGCGCGGGGCGCACACCGTCGATATTCGGCCGTGAGCCGGACAGGGGCCGCGGTTCCCTCAAGTTGACCATGGGGGCGGGTCGGGTGCGGCCGCCTCCGAGGGGGTCGGTAACCTAAGCGCGCTGACACACCTCTTACACCTCTCACCTCTCACCTCGTCCAAGGAGATGCCGCCGCCGTGAGCAGCAGCCTTCGACGCGGCGCTCTCGCCGCCACCGCCCTCGTGCTCTCGATCGCCTCGCTCTCCGCCTGCGCGGCGGGCAACAGCGCGCAGACGCTGGAGGTGAAGCCGGACAACGCCGCCACCTCGGTCGGCGACATCAAGCTGCAGAACGTCAACGTGATCACGCAGCCCGACCTCAAGGCCAAGGGCCCCGCCGTGATCACCGGCCAGGTCTTCAACAACGGCGACAAGGACCAGACCCTCCGGGCGATCACCCTGCCCGGCAAGAACGGCGCCAAGGTGAAGCTCACCGCGGCCAAGGGCTCCGGCGACATCGTCGTCCCGGCGGGCGGCTCGGTGCTGCTGGGCGGCAAGGGCAACGCCTCGGCGGTCCTGCCGGACGGCCGCGAGGCCATCAAGGACGGCGAGCAGCAGGGCCTGGCGTTCGACTTCAGCAGGACGGGCGAGGTGCGGATCGGGGCGTTCGTCGTCCCGGCGACGAGCTACTTCAAGGACTGGGGCCCGGCGGAGGCCGCGCCCACCCCGGCGGGGTCGCCGTCCGGCGCGGCCAAGCCGGGCGGTGAGCCGTCCGCCCCGGCGGGCGCGGGGACGCCGTCCGGCGCGGCGGGCAAGCCGAGCGGCGCCGCGAGCCCGGCGGCGGGCGCGCCGTCGCAGGCCGCGCAGCAGCAGCACGCCGGTCACTGAGCAGGCCATGACGAAGGGCCCGGAAGCGTCACGCTTCCGGGCCCTTCGCTCATGCGGGTGAAGCCGGGCACGGCACCGCCGGACCGCGCCGTCGTGGTTGCGCGCCGCTGCGGCAGCACGCTTTCTCCCGCCGCCGCGGCGAGACGCCACGACGGCGAGGGTCCGGCGGAACGGCCGGTCACCGGACCCGTACGCCGTCTACGGCTCGAATTTGTAGCCCAGGCCCCGGACCGTCACCAGGTACCGCGGCGCGCCCGGGTCCGGCTCGATCTTGGCGCGGAGCCGCTTGACGTGGACGTCGAGGGTCTTGGTGTCGCCGACGTAGTCCGCGCCCCAGACGCGGTCGATCAGCTGCATGCGCGTGAGCACGCGGCCCGCGTTGCGCAGCAGCATCTCCAGGAGGTCGAACTCCTTCAGCGGGAGGTCGACCTTGGCGCCGGAGACCGTGACGACGTGCCGGTCGACGTCCATCCGGACCGGGCCGGCCTCCAGGGCGGCCGGTGTGACCTCCTCCGGCTCGCCGCGGCGGCGCAGCACGGCTCTGATGCGGGCCACGAGCTCGCGCGAGGAGAAGGGCTTGGTGACGTAGTCGTCGGCCCCTATCTCCAGGCCGACGACCTTGTCGATCTCGCTGTCCTTGGCGGTCACCATGATCACGGGGACGTTGGAGCGGCCGCGCAGCTGCCGGCAGACCTCCGTACCGGGCAGGCCGGGCAGCATCAGGTCGAGCAGGACCAGGTCGGCGCCGTTGCGCTCGAACTCGTCCAGCCCGTCGGGCCCCGTGGCCGCGACGGCGACCTCGAACCCCTCCTTGCGCAGCATGTAGGACAACGCGTCGCTGAAGGACTCTTCGTCCTCTACGACGAGCACTCGGGTCACGGAAGGACCTCCGGGGCGGGAAGGTGTTCGACAACGGGATGGTGGGGACTGCGGTCGCGGTCACGGACCGCGCCCGCCTCGGGAAGCCGGAGGGTGAACGTGGAGCCCTGGCCCTCGGCGCTCCAGACCGTGACCTCCCCGCCGTGCGAGGCGGCCACGTGCTTGACGATGGCGAGGCCGAGGCCGGTCCCGCCGGTGGCGCGGGAGCGGGCCGGGTCGACACGGTAGAACCGCTCGAAGATCCGCTCGCGGTCCTTCTCGGAGATGCCGATGCCCTGGTCGGTGACGGCGATCTCGATCAGGGCGCCGCCGGGTGCCGCGACGTGGCGGGCGGCGATGCCGACGCGGGTACGGGCGGGGCTGTAGTTGACGGCGTTCTCGACGAGGTTGCCGAGGGCGGCGGCGAGCTGGCCGCGGTTGCCCCAGACGTGCAGGTCGGCGGTGCCTCCGGAGGCCATGGTGATCTGCTTGGTGGAGGCCTGGTGGCGGCAGCGGTCGATGGCCTCGGCGACGAGCTCGGCGACGCTGACGGGCTCGGAGTCCTCCAGCGGGTCGTCGTTCTGCACCCGGGAGAGGTCGATGAGCTCCTGGACGAGGTTGGTGAGCCGGGTGGCCTCCGTCTGCATCCGGCCGGCGAAGCGGTGGACCGCTTCGGGGTCCTCGGCGGCGTCCATGACGGCCTCGGAGAGGAGGGACAGGGCGCCGACGGGGGTCTTGAGCTCGTGGCTGACGTTGGCGACGAAGTCGCGGCGGACGGCCTCGATGCGGCGGGCCTCGGTGAGGTCCTCCACCAGCAGCAGGACGAGGCGCGAACCGAGCGGGGCGACGCGGGCGGAGACCGCCAGCGCCTCCCCGCGGCCGGTGCCGCGCCGGGGCAGGTCGAGCTCGACCTGGCGTATCTCGCCGTCCCGCCGGGTGTCGCGGGCCATCTGCAGCATGGGCTCGACGGCGAGCTTGCCGCCGCGGACGAGCCCGAGGGCGTACGCGGCGGAGCTGGCCTTGACCACGGCGTCGGCCTCGTCCAGGACCACGGCCGAGGAGCGCAGCACCGACAGCACGGTGTCGACGCCGGGCGGGAGCACGGCGTCGGTGTGCAGGGAGCTGCGGGTCGGGCGGGCCTGGTCGCGCTCGCTCCAGCGGAACGCGAGCATCGCGATCACGCCGGTGCACAGCCCGGCGAGCGCTGCAGCTGCGGCGACCGCCGCGTCCACGTTCATGAGTCCAGGTTATGCGGGCGGTGCGGACCGTCCACAGCCAAATGGGGGCCACCTCGAACACACGTTGCCGAGAGTTCACCTGGGCGTCGGTGCCGGTTCACTCCTGGGCGCCGCGGGCGTCGCGTTCCGGCCGGAACGTGGGAGCGTGGGCGGTCACACGGCTCGGCCCACTGTTTCACTCGGCAGAGAGAAGGTCAGGCAATGCGGGACGCGTACCACGAGGAGCTGGATTCGATCGGCGAGGGCCTGGTGGAGATGGCCCGGCTCGTCGGGTCGGCGATCGGGCGCGCCACGACGGCGATCCTGGACGCGGACCTCAAGCTCGCGGAGTCGGTGATCGCCGCGGACGCGAAGGTGGACGACCTCCAGCGGGACCTGGAGGAGCGGGCCGTCGCGCTCCTCGCGCGGCAGCAGCCGGTCGCCACCGACCTGCGGATCGTCGTCACCTCGCTGCGCATGAGCGCCGACCTGGAGCGCTCGGGCGACCTCGCCCAGCACGTCGCCAAGCTGGCGCGGCTGCGCTTCCCGGACACGGCGGTCCCGCGGGACCTGCACGCCACCATCCTGGAGATGGGGCAGCTGGCGCAGCGGCTGATGGCCAAGGCCGGCGAGGTGATCATCACCAAGGACGTCGACCTGGCGCTGCAGCTGGAGCAGGACGACGACGCGATGGACCTGCTGCACCGCACGCTCTTCCAGCACCTGATGGACGACCGCTGGCGGCACGGCATCGAGACGGCGGTCGACGTGACGCTGCTGGGCCGCTACTACGAGCGGTTCGCCGACCATGCGGTGTCGGTGGCGAAGCGGGTGGTCTACCTGGTCACGGGCGAGCACGCGGACGAGCTGGCGCAGGCGGAGGGCCGGACGGGCGGGGACGGCGACGCCTGAGCCGGGGCGCGCGGGACCGGGCGCGCGGCCCGTGGGCCGGGCGCGCAGTCCACAGGCCGGGCGCGCGGTCCCTCCGGAGTGCTTCCACGCGCCCTATGTGCGCCCGTACATACGTACGCGAGGGGCATTGACGGACGGAACGGGCGGCCATTGACTGGGGGCAGGCAACCACCCTTCGAGGAGGTACCCGCACATGACCCAGACCCCTCCCGCGCAGACGCAGAACTGCACGTGCGGTCCCGGCTGCAGCTGCGGCTGCCAGTCCGGCGGATCGTGCCAGTGCGGCGGCGGCTGCAGCTAGGCTCCTCGCTTCGTACGTCACTCACGGGAAGGACCCCCGGCCGGTGCTCCGGCCGGGGGTCCTCTCGCTGTACGCCTCACTCCTCTTCGGGGTCGGCTTCGTTCTCGCCCGGGTCGTTGCCGCCGGGGCCGGCGGGGCCTGCGGGGGCCGGTTCCTGCGTCGGGGCCTGCGGCTGCTGCGGCGGGGGCTGCTGCTGCGGAGGCGGCGGCTGCTGAGGCTGAGGTGGCTGAGGCTGAGGCGTCTGCTGCTGCGGGGGCTGTTGCTTCGGCTGCGGGACCGTCGCCACGCCCGTCAGGTAGGAGCTGACGACGACGTTGGCGCTGTAGAGGTGCTTCTTGCGGTCGTAGTCGCCGCCGCAGGTGATCAGGCGGAGCTCGGCCCGGTCGGTGTCGAGCGGCCCGTAGACCTTGTCGGCGTCGAAGGGCTCGTTGGGGACGACCGTGATGTCCTCGACGGTGAACTCGGCGACGATCCCGTCCGTACGGGTGACGTGGATCTTCGCGCCGCGCTTGAGGACGCTCAGCCCGGCGAAGACGGCCGGAGCCTTCTCGGTGTCGACGTGGCCGACGATGACGGCGGGGCCCTCGCTGCCCGGCGAGGGGCCGTCCTTGTACCAGGCGACGCGGTCGGCCCGCTCGTACGGCGGCAGCTCCACGCCGCCGAGCTTGTCGAGGCCGTGGCTCTCGATGGGGGCCTTGAGCCCCAGGACCTTGATCTCCAGGGTCTGGGGGCCGGCCCCCGGCAACGGATCGTGTGCCGGGGGCAGGCCGTGCGCGTGGGGGTGGCTCTTGGCCGCGGTGCCGCCGCGGACGGGGGCCGGGGTCTCCGGTTCGTCGGCGTGGTCGTCGCCGACCAGGCACAGGGCCAGCAGCAGGGCTGCGCAGGCCACCCACCTCAGCAGGCGGTTACGGCCACCTGCACGCGCTTCTGACATGACGCCCGTTCGCTCCCCGTCACCGCTTGACGGCGCCGGCGGCGCGGCGGCGGTACCAGACCATGCCGCCGATCAGGCCGGCGGTCGCGGTACCGGCGAGGACGAGCACCGGGGCGTCGGGAGCGGCCGACTCCGAGGAGGCCGCGAGCGCCGTGGCGCCACCACCCGCGTGGGAGGAGTGGTGCGGACGGCCGTGGTCGTGGTCACCGTGGTCGTGGTCGCCCTTGTCGTGGTCGCCGCGCCCGTGGTCGTGGCCGCCGTGGTGGTCACCCTTGTCGTGGTCACCGTGGTGGTCACCGCGCCCGTGGTCGTGGTCACCCCAGCCGTCGTCGTGGTCGCCCCAGCCGTCGTGGTCGTGACGGCCGTGGTCGTGGTCGCCACGCCCGTGGTCGTGGTCGCCCCAGTCGTCGTGGTCGTGACGGCCGCAGTCGTGATGGCCGCCGTGGTCGTGGCGACCGTGGTCGTCGTCGCCGCAGTGGCCCGTGGCCGGGACGGCGGCCGCCTCGCCCGCCGTCGGGGCGAGGCTGCTCCCGAGGGCGTAGGCCGGGACGACGGGAGCCGCGACGACGGCGACGACGGTGGCTGCACCGCATATGGCGGAGCGGATTGAATGCATGGTGTTACCTCCTTGCTTCCGAGGCTCACCCCAAGCCCCGCCCGCCGCATCCGCACCGTATCCGTCTTGCTCCATTCGGTGACCGCATGACCCGTTCGCCGCAACAAGAGGCCCCCCACCAGCGCTTTCCCACGCCGGCGGGGGGCCTGCCACCCTTCGGTCCCCCGTCAGGGGACCGGGGTCACTTCTTCTTGCCCTGGTTCTTCACGGCCTCGATGGCGGCCTTGGCGGCCTCCGGGTCGAGGTAGGTGCCGCCCGGGACGAGGGGGCGGAAGTCGGCGTCCAGCTCGTAGGAGAGCGGGATGCCGGTCGGGATGTTCAGGCCCGCGATGTCGGCGTCGGAGATGCCGTCCAGGTGCTTGACCAGGGCGCGCAGCGAGTTGCCGTGCGCGGCGACGAGGACGGTGCGGCCGGCGAGGAGGTCCGGGACGATGCCGTCGTACCAGTACGGCAGCATGCGGACGACGACGTCCTTGAGGCACTCGGTGCGCGGGCGCAGCTCCGGCGGGATGGAGGCGTAGCGCGGGTCCTCGCTCTGGGAGAACTCGGAGCCGTCCTCGAGGGCGGGCGGCGGGGTGTCGTAGGAGCGGCGCCAGAGCATGAACTGCTCCTCGCCGAACTCGGCCAGGGTCTGGGCCTTGTCCTTGCCCTGGAGGGCGCCGTAGTGGCGCTCGTTCAGCCGCCAGGAGCGGTGAACCGGAATCCAGTGGCGGTCGGCGGCCTCCAGCGCGAGCTGCGCCGTGCGGATGGCGCGCTTCTGCAGGGAGGTGTGGACCACGTCGGGGAGCAGACCGGCGTCCTTGAGCAGCTCGCCGCCCCGGACCGCCTCCTTCTCGCCCTTCTCGTTCAGGTTGACGTCCACCCAGCCGGTGAACAGGTTCTTGGCGTTCCACTCGCTCTCGCCGTGGCGGAGGAGGATCAGCTTGTACGGTGCGTCGGCCATGCCCATGAGCGTAATCGACGGCGTGGGTGGTGCCGCCCGCGCTGCCGGGGCGGCCGCCGATTGACGGCGGACGGCAATCCGATGGCAGCCGCGGCCCCGCTGTGTGTAACTTGCGCCTAGCGCGTTCGATACTTACATATGGGGGGATCCGGAATGTCCGTCGCGAGCGTCAGACGAGCCGCGAAGGAGAGTGTCTCGGGTTTGCCCCGGGCCTTCTGGTGGCTGTGGGCCTCCACGCTCGTCAACCGGCTGGGAGCCTTCGTCTCCATCTTCCTGGCCATGTTCCTCACGGCCGACCAGGGGCACTCCGCCTCCTTCGCCGGGTTCGTGGGCGCCCTGCTCGGCCTCGGCAGCGTCGTGTCGTCGATCGGCGCCGGCGTGATGACCGACCGGCTCGGCCGCCGGCCCACCCTGCTGATCGCCCAGGCCTCGACCGCCGTGTCGGTGGCGGTGCTGGGCTTCATGACCGATCCGGTGGCCATCTCGGTCGTCGCGTTCGTCGTCGGCATGGCCAGCAACGCCTCGCGCCCCGCGGTACAGGCCATGATGGCGGACATCGTGGCGCCCGAGGACCGGGTGCGGGCCTTCGCCCTGAACTACTGGGCGATCAACCTCGGCTTCGCGATCTCCTCGGTCGCCGCGGGCTTCGTCGCCGAGTACAGCTACCTGATCGGCTTCATCGGCGAGGCCGCGATGACGATGCTCTGCGCGGTGCTGGTCTTCCTGAAGCTGCCCGAGTCGCGGCCGGACGCCGCCGCGGGCGCCTCGGCCGGCGGCGCGAAGGGCGGCGAGCCGGACGTCAGCATGGGCACCGTGCTGCGCGACGGGCGCTTCATGGCCGTGGTCGGCCTGTCCTTCCTCCTCGCCGTGGTCTTCCTGCAGTCCCAGGTCGCCCTGCCGGTCGCGATGGCGGACGGCGGGTTCTCCACGAAGGACTTCGGCATGGCGATCGCCGTCAACGGCGTCCTGATCGTCGCCGTCCAGATCCCCGTCACCCGCTTCATCGAGCACCGGGACCAGCGGCTGCTGATGGTCCTGGCGGCCCTCCTCGGCGGCTACGGCTTCGGGCTCACCGCCTTCGCCGGCTCGCTCGCGGTCTACATGCTGACCGTGTGCGTGTGGACGCTCGCGGAGATCATCAACTCGCCCATCCAGATGAGCCTGGTCGCCCGCCTCTCGCCGGTGCACGGGCGCGGCCGCTACCAGGGCATGTACACCCTGTCGTGGGCGACGGCGTCGCTGGTCGCGCCCGTGGCGGGCGGCACCGTCATCGACCGGTTCGGCGCGGATGCGCTGTGGGCGGGCTGCGCGGTGGTGGGGACGGTGACCGCGGCCGGGTACTGGCTGCTGATGGGGCGTGTGCCGGCGGCGACCGGCGCGGCCGCCGCGACCACCGCTCCCACGGAGGGGGCGGCTCCGGGAGCGGGTACGGGGGCAGCTCCCGGAGCGGCTTCGGGGGCGGCTCCCGAGGAGCCCGGTGCACGGCCTTCGGCCGCGGATCCGGCGGGGTCGCCGGCGTAGCCCTCACCGGGCGCACGGCGCGGTCCGGCACCGCCGGGCCCCGCCGTCGGGGTCACGCGCCGTTGCGGCGGGAGGAGCTTCCGGCGAGCAGATCGTACGCCGGGCCACCGGACGGACGGGAACGCCCGCCGACGCACGGCACCGCCAGGCCCCGCCGTCGGGGTCACGCGCCGTTGCGGCGGAAAGAGTTCCCCGGAATCCGGACGGTGACGTCAGTCCTTCCCCGCCGCCCCGTCCCCCTCCTGATCCGCCGTCAGCCGTGCGAACGCCTCCAGGTTCCGCGTCGACTCCCCGCGCGACGTCCGCCACGCGTACTCCTTGCGGATGGCGCTCGCGAAGCCCATCTCCAGCAGCGTGTTGAAGCTGCCGTCGGCGTTCTCCAGCACCGTCCCGAGGAGCCGGTCGATCTCGTCCGGGGTCACCGCGGCCAGCGGCAGCCGGCCGACGAGGTAGACGTCACCCAGCTGGTCGAGCGCGTAAGACAGCCCGTACAGGCGGGTGTTGCGCTCCAGCAGCCAGCGGTGCACCGCCTCGTGGTTCTCGTCGGGGCGGCGCACGACGAAGGCGTTGACGGACAGCGAGTGCTTGCCGACGATCAGGGAGACGGTCGTTGCGAGCTTGCGGGTGCCGGGCAGCTTCACCACGTACGTGCCGTCGGCCGGGTTCTCCCATTCGAGCCCGGCCTCGTGGAACGTCTGCTCGATGACGGATTTCGCGTCAGACATGCGACGAGCGTAGGCGACGCCGCCGCTCGCCCATCGCCTCGGTGTACACCTCGGCCGTGGCGGCCGCGGCCGTGCCCCAGCCGAAGCGCCGCGCGTGGCGGGCCGCGGCCTCGCCCATCCGCCCGGCCAGGCCCGGCTCGTCGGCGAAGCGGCCCAGGACGGCGGCGTAGTCGGCGGGGTCGTGGCCGTCGACGAGGAAGCCGCTCTCGCCGTCCCGCACGGCCACCGGCAGGCCGCCGACGGCCGCCGCGAGGACGGGCGTGCCGCAGGCCTGGGCCTCGGCGGCGACCAGGCCGAACGACTCGCTGTGGGACGGCATGACCAGGACGGACGCGGCCCGGTACCAGTCGGCGAGCCGTTCCTGGCCGACCGGCGGGCGGAAGCGGACGACGTCGGCGATGCCCAGCCGGGCGGCGAGCTTCTGCAGCCCCTCGGGCTTGGCGAGGCCGCTGCCGCTGGGGCCGCCGACGACGGGCACGACGATGCGGCCGCGCAGTCCGGGCCGCTGGTCGAGGAGGACGGCGACCGCGCGCAGCAGGATGTCGGGGGCCTTGAGGGGCTGGATGCGGCCGGCGAAGAGCGGGACGAGGGCGTCGGCGGGCAGGCCGAGCCGCTCGCGGGCGGCGGCGCGCCCGTCGGCCGGGGTGAAGCGGTCGAGGTTGACGCCCGGGTGGACGACGGCGACCTTCCCCGGGTCGGCGTCGTAGTGGTGGACGAGCTCGGCGGCCTCGCCGTCGGTGTTGGCGATGAGCCGGTCCGCGGCGCGCACGATCTGGGTCTCGCCGATGACGCGCGTGTCGGGCTCGGGCGTGTCGCCCTCGGCGAGGGCGGCGTTCTTGACCTTGGCCATGGTGTGCATGGCGTGCACGAGGGGGACGCCCCAGCGCTCGGCGGCGAGCCAGCCCACGTGGCCGGAGAGCCAGTAGTGGGAGTGGACGAGGTCGTAGTGGCCGGGGCGGTGCCCGGCCCAGGCCTGCATCACGCCGTGCGTGAAGGCGCACAGCTGCGCGGGCAGCTCCTCCTTGGCCAGCCCCTCGTACGGGCCCGCGTCGATGTGCCGGACGAGGACGCCGGGCGCCAGCTCGACGGCGGGCGGGAGGGCGCCGGTGGTGGCGCGGGTGAAGATCTCCACCTCGATGTTGATCGCGGCGAGCCGCTTGGCCAGCTCCACGATGTAGACGTTCATCCCGCCGGCGTCGCCGGTGCCGGGCTGGTGGAGCGGCGAGGTGTGAACGCTGAGCATCGCGATGCGGCGGGGCCTGCGGGGGGCGCCGAGGCGGCGCAGCGGGGTGCCCGCGAGGGTGCCGAGCGCGCGGCCGCGGCGGGCGCCGAGCCTGGATGCGTACTGGCTCACCGTGCGTGTCCTCCGTCAGCGTGAGGGGTGGGGCGTGCGGTCGTGGTGGCAGCGCGCGGTCGTGCTGGTGGCGTGCGTCACCTTGTCAACGGTGCAACGCCACGGGGCCGGAGCCGCATTTCCGCTTTGCCAAAGAGTGACCCAGCCCTCGTCCTGCCCGCCCTCGCGCGGCGCCGCCCGCGCTGAGCAGCACTTACGCTCGAAGGCATGGCCGTTCGCACCCCGCGCTCCCCTGCTCAGCCCAGCCGCCCCGTCGGTGCGGTGACCCGGGGTACGACCAATCCGAACCGGCTGCGCCGCATGGACCGCTGGATAGCCGACGCCCACGGGCCCGCGCTGCGCCGCAGCGCCGACCCGGTCGCCGTCGACCTCGGCTACGGCGCCGCGCCGTGGACCGCGGTCGAGCTGCTCGGGCGGCTGCGTACGGTGCGCGGGGACGCGTCGGTCGTGGGCGTGGAGATCGAGCCCGCGCGCGTGGCGGGCGCCCAGCCGTACGCCCGGGACGGCCTGTCCTTCCGGCACGGCGGCTTCGAGATACCGCTCGACGGCGGGCGGCGGCCGGCGCTGATACGCGCGGCGAACGTCCTGCGCCAGTACGACGAGGGCGAGGTCGCCGCCGTCTGGGACCGGCTGCGGGCGCGGCTCGCGCCGGACGGGCTGCTCGTGGAAGGCACGTGCGACGAGATAGGGCGGCGGCACGTGTGGGTCGCGCTCGGCCCCGAGGGCCCGCGCACGGTCACCTTCGCGACCCGGCTCGGCTCCCTGGACACCCCCTCCGACCTGGCGGAACGCCTTCCGAAGGCGCTCATCCACCGCAATGTCCCCGGCGAACCGGTGCACGCGTTCCTGCGCGACTTCGACCGCGCCTGGGCCGCGGCCGCGCCCTACGCCGCGCTCAGCGCGCGGCAGCGGTGGATCCGTACGGTGTCCGCGCTGCGGGCGGACTGGCCCGTGGTGGACGGGCTGCGGCGGTGGCGGCAGGGAGAGGTCACGGTGACGTGGGAGTCCCTCGCGCCACGAGGGTGACGGCCGGGCCGGAGTGCCGGTGCCCCGGGCGGGCAGGATGGGAGCCATGCCTGGGCGGGCAGGATGGGAGCCATGGAAGAGGTGCCGAGGGTCCGGGCCGCGGGATGCGTCCTGTGGCGCCGCTCCCCCACCGGTGAGGGCATCGAGCTCGCCTTGGTCTACCGGCCGAAGTGGGCGGACTGGTCGCTCCCGAAAGGCAAGCTCAAGCGCGGCGAGGACGCCCGTACCGGGGCCGTGCGCGAAGTGCTGGAGGAAACCGGCATGGCCTGCACCCTCGGAGCCGCGTTGCCGACCGCCCGGTACGTCGACGCGCGGGGACGCCTGAAGGAAGTCCGCTACTGGGCCGCGCGGGTGGCGGGCGGCGAGTTCGTACCCAACCGGGAAGTCAGCCGCCTGATCTGGCTCACCCCCGGCGACGCGCGGAACAAGCTCACCCACGCCCGGGACAGGAAGCTGATCGCCGCCCTGCCCGCCACGCTTCTCGAAGCGAGCGACGAGAGCTAAGGCCTAAGGCCTAAGGCCGCCGAAGGGCGCGATGCCGCCGGTGATACGAGACCGTGACGGCGGCCAGCAAAGGGCCCCACAGCAGCAGGGGCAGGTAGCACGCCAGCATCAGGGCCCGGTAGCCACCGTAAGGGGCGGGATGGTCGTGCGGGATGAACAGCAGCACGATCAGTTGTGACCACCACAGCAGGGTCACCAGCCCCGCCCCGACGGCCGCGGGGACCACTGCGGCCGCCGGCCGGACGGCCTTGCCTCCGAGGACGGGGACCCAGCGCGGCACGACCTCGCCCCAGGGCCGCACCAGGCCCACGGTCAGCAACGCCAGGGCCTCCGCCAGCACGCTCAGCCCGATCATGTACACCGTGCCCCAGCCGGGCGAGTGGTAGCCCTCCCGCAGCTCCTCCTCGCCGACCCCCAGGGGAACACCGACCGCCAGCGCGATCCGCCACAGGCCGGAGGGCACCGTACTGGCCACCGTCAGACGCGCGGCGACGCGCGCCCACTTGGGCGCTGGAGACACCCCTGTACGACGTCGCGCCGCAGCCGTCCGGTCTTCCGTGATCATGCGTTTCACCCTAGGGACGGCCGGGGCGGAGGAGGAGAGACCGTGGGACCGTCCCGCTCCCCCGCGCGGCCGAAGCAACGTCGTCCCGGAAGACGACGCCGCACGCATGGCCCTGTGTCTCTCCCCGCCTTACGGCCTCTTACGGCGTCTTACGGCGTCGCCGTCGTCAGCCGCTGCCAGGTCCGGCCGAAGGCATAGCGGGCCGCCTCGACCTCGTGGCGCTGGTCGGCGTGGAGGACGCCGAGGGCGTAGGCGGTGGCCGGGGCGATGCGGGGGGTGCGGGCGGCCGCGGCGGCGGCCGCGGCCGCGTCGGCGGCGTCGCGGTGCCGGTCGAGGGCCTGGCCGGCGCCGAGCAGGCGTACGGAGAAGGCCGGCTGGGTGGGCGGGGAG
>NZ_JBPQTW010000160.1:0-16031 GCF_051386535.1 Streptomyces sp. URMC 127 | reverse complement strand
GTCCCGGCTCCGGTGCCGGCACCGGAGCCGCCGGCTGCCACGCGAAGACCATGCCCCCGCCGATCACGCCGAGGATCGTGCCGAAGAGGAAGCCGCCGAGGTTCGACATCACCAGCGCCGCGGCCGCGATCATGACCGTCACCACCCCGGCGAGGGACCGGTACTGCGGTGCGAACCACGCGCTCAGCCCCATCAGCACCATGACCAGGCCCATCAGGACCGACGGGATGCCCGCGATCCCCTGATGGAGCATGATCTTCAGCGGTGCGAGCGGGATGACGGAGATCTCCGCCCCGGCGAGCACGGTGGCGAGGCCGCCCCAGAAGGGCCGCGCCTTGCGCCACCGGCGCCACGCGGCCCACGGGCGGCGCCGCGGACGGGAACCCGGACGTACGGCCGTACCGGCTGTACCGGCCGCGCCTGCGGTGCCGTCCGCCACGTCAGAAGCACTCCTGCTTGCCCTTGGAGATGTTCAGCCGCAGCCCGGCCAGCTTGAACGTGCCCGCGTTGGTCGCCCACGCGACCTGCCGGAGCTTCTTCACGCTGACGTGGTCGGCCTGCTGGGCGAAGAGGTCCTGTAGGCCCTGCGCGCCGTCCGGCCCCTTGTCGAGCGTGGAGGCGTCGCGGCCGATCTCGACGTTCTTGAACTCGGCGTCGCCGCCCATCTGGGTGGCGTCGAGGAAGAGGTTGCTGGCCCGGACCGGGGTGCCGTTGCCGCCCGCTGTCAGGTTGAGCGAGATGTCGCCGATGACGGGCAGGTGGGTGACCACGGACTGGCAGAGCTTCTTCAGCTCGGCCTCCTTGATCGCGGTGACCGCGACGGGCAGCAGGTCGCCGCGGGCGTTGGTGTCCACGCCGCCGTACTGCGCGAACCCCTCGCCCTCCAGGCTGTCGGCCGAGACCTTGAACTCCTGCCCCGAGACGGCGAACGAGGCGGCGAGGGCCCCTTCGGCCAGCGCCACGGCCAGCGCCGCCGTCGCCGCGAAGCCGGGCACGGCCAGGACGGCGAACCTGCGCCACCTGACCCGCCCCGTGACAGGTCTGCCTTGCGCGTCCTTCATGCTGATCGTCCCCTCGGAGAGCCTCGGATGAGCGCTGCCGGACGGGCGGGCCTCCGTGCGGCACGGGGCCGGTGACGTCACGGGCGTACGGCGTGACGGGCCTGCCCGGAAGGTGTACCCGAGAGTAAGTCCGCGGCGGACGGCGGACAAGGTCCCGGTACGGACTATTCCCGTACACGTAAAGGAAATTGACGTTCAGTCAGTAAAGGATCTGCCGCGGCGCCCGGCGGCTACGCGTACCGCACCCGCATCTCCTTGATGCCGTTCAGCCACGCCGATCGCAGCCGCCGCGGCTCGCCGTCGAGCCGGATGCCCGGCAGGGCGTCGGCCACCGCGTCGAAGATCAGGCCGATCTCCAGCGCGGCCAGCGACCGGCCGAGGCAGAAGTGCGGCCCCCCGCCGCCGAAGCCGAGGTGCGGGTTGGGGTCCCGGGCGATGTCGAAGACCTCGGGGGCGTCGAAGACCTCCGGGTCGTGGTTGGCGGAGGCGTAGAAGAGCCCCACGCGCTGGCCCGCGCGGATGCGGGCGCCGCCGAGCTCGGTGTCGCGGGTGGCCGTGCGCTGGAAGGAGACGACGGGCGTCGCCCAGCGGACGATCTCCTCCGCGGCGGTCGCGGGGCGCTCGCGCCGGTAGAGCTCCCACTGCTCGGGGTGGGTGAGGAAGGCGTGCATGCCGTGGCTGATGGCGTTGCGCGTGGTCTCGTTGCCGGCGACGGCCAGCAGCAGCACGAAGAAGCCGAACTCGTCGGAGGCCAGGTTGCCCTCGTCCTCGGCGGCGACGAGGCGGCTGACGATGTCCCGCGCCGGGCACTCCTTGCGCGCGGCGGCCAGGTTCATGGCGTACGCGATGAGCTCCGCCGCGGAGTGCGCGCCGACCTCCTCGGTGATGGCCAGCTCGGGGTCGTCGTAGGCGATCATCTTGTTGGACCAGTCGAAGATCCTGGCCCGGTCCTCCTGCGGGACGCCGATGAGCTCGGCGATCGCCTGCAGGGGCAGCTCGCAGGCGATGTCGGTGACGAAGTCGCCGCTGCCGCGCTCGCGGGCCGCCGCGACGATGGCCCCGGCGCGCTCGCGCAGGGCCGCCTCCAGGGCCCGTACGGCGCGCGGGGTGAAGCCGCGCTGCACGATCTGGCGGACGCGGGTGTGCTCGGGCGGGTCCATGTTGAGCATGATGAGCCGCTGGACGTCGATCTGGTCGCGGGAGATGCGCTCGTTGAAGCGGATGATGGAGGTGTTGAGGGAGGCGGAGTAGAGGTCGGGCCGGGTGGAGACCTCCTTCACGTCCGCGTGCCGGGTGACGGCCCAGTAGCCGTCGTCGTCGAAGCCGGCGACGCCGTGGGGCTGGGCGACCCACCACACCGGCGCGGTGCGGCGCAGCGCCGCGAACTCCGGGAGCGGGAGGCGGCGGTGGTTGACGTCGGGGTCGGTGAAGTCGAAGCCCTCGGGGAGCGCGGGAGCGGACATCGGTCCTCCATGAGGCGTCGGCGGCGAGGGCGGAGACCGTCCCTGACGAAACCGGGCGGGTGCCGGACACGTGCCGGGCGGGTGCCGGACGTGTACCGGACATGCGTCGCACATATGTCTGACGAGCCATCAGATACACCCGCCTCGACGGTAGTGACGGCTTCGGCGGGCGGCAAGGGAGGGTGCGAGGCCATCTGTCGCCCACCGGGCCCGTGCGCGACCCTTGCGTACCGGGGGTAGCGCTCATAAGACTGCGAGCGGAAGAGCGGAACAAGAACGTGTTCTTGTTTGCCGGGGGCGCCGGGACGCCCAGCGGATGCCACGAGAGGACGAGCCATGGCCGCGGAACCCGTCATCGTCGAAGCCGTACGGACCCCCATCGGGAAGCGCGGAGGCACGCTCGCCAACCTCCACCCCGCCTATCTGCTGGGCGAGACGTACCGCGAGGTCATGGACCGTACCGGAATCCAGCCGGACTGCGTGGAGCAGATCGTCAGCGGCACGGTCACCCACGCCGGCGAGCAGTCGATGAACCCCGCGCGCACCGCCTGGCTCGCCATGGGCCTGCCCTACGAGACCGCCGCCACCACCGTCGACTGCCAGTGCGGCTCCTCGCAGCAGGCCAACCACCTCGTCGCCAACATGATCGCGGGCGGTGTCGTCGACATCGGCATCGCGAGCGGTGTGGAGTCCATGTCCCGGGTGCCGCTCGGCAGCGGCTCCAAGCACGGGCCGGGCAAGCCGTTCCCCGACGAGTGGAGCGTCGACCTGCCCAACCAGTTCGAGGCCGCCGAGCGCATCGCCCGCAAGCGCGGCCTGACCCGCGAGCGGGTGGACGAGCTCGGCCTCCTCTCCCAGCAGCGGGCCGCCCGCGCGTGGTCCGAGGAGCGCTTCAAGCGGGAGACGTTCGCCGTCCAGGTGCCCACGACGGAGGACGAGCAGCTGGCCGGACAGGGCATGTGGCGCCTCGTCGACCGCGACGAGGGCTTACGGGACACCAGCGCCGAGGTCCTCGGCCGGCTCAAGCCCGTGATGCCGAACGCCGTCCACACCGCCGGCAACTCCTCCCAGATATCCGACGGCGCGTGCGCGCTCATGTGGGCGTCCAAGCGGATGGCCCGCGCGCTCAAGCTGCGGCCCCGGGCCCGTATCGTCGCCCAGGCGCTCGTCGGGGCCGACCCGCACTTCCACCTCGACGGGACCATCGACGCGACCCGGGCCGTCCTCGGCAAGGCGGGCATGTCGCTGCGCGACATCGACCTGGTGGAGATCAACGAGGCGTTCGCGTCGGTCGTCCTGTCCTGGGCCCAGGTCTTCGAGCAGGACCTGCGGAAGGTCAACGTCAACGGCGGCGCGATCGCCCTCGGCCACCCGGTCGGCGCGACGGGGGCCCGGTTGATCACGACCGCGCTGCACGAACTGGAACGGGCGGACCAGGAGTTCGCGCTCATCACGATGTGCGCGGGAGGCGCGCAGGCGACGGGGACGATCATTCAGCGCCTGTGACGCCGGCCACGGTCCCCGGCGACTGATCGGTAATACCCTCTCAGCCGTGGGAACTGTGATCAGACGCGCCACGGCGGGGGACGCCGCACGCCTCACGGAGCTGGTGCGCGGCTCGGGCGCGTACCGGGGCGGGTATGCGGCGATGGTCGAGGACTACGAGGTGACCGCGGAGTACGTCGGGATCCATGACGTCTTCGTGCAGCAAGGAGAAGACGGCGAGCTCCTGGGCTTCTACGCCCTGCTCCTCGGCCCGCCCGCCGAGCTGGACCTGATGTTCGTCGCCGACGAGGCCCAGGGCCTGGGCGTGGGGCGCCGCCTCGCGGCCCACATGAAGGAGCGCGCCCGGGCCGCCGGCCTGGATGCCGTACGCGTGGTCTCCCACCCGCCGTCCGAGGGCTTCTACCGCAGCGTGGGCGCGGTGCGGACCGGGACGGTGCCGGCGATGCTGCCGAAGATCACGTGGGAGCGGCCGGAGCTGGTGTTCGCGCTCGGGTGACGGGAAATCCGCGCGACACCGTCATGGTTCCTTCCGTAACGTCCTCCCGGCGAGGAGAGGAACGACATGGCGCTGCCCAGGAAGGGCTCCCGGCGGATCGTCGTCGACGGCACGGCCTACCGGTGGAGGCTGCGGGGGCGGCCGACGTACGGCCAGGGGACGGGGTGGTCCCCCATGACCTACGCCGTCGAGCACTTCGCCGACCCGGGCACGACGCTGCTGGTCGACACGGGCATCCCGCACCCGGGCAACTGGACGGGCGCCCCGTCCGCCCCGGTCCTGCCGCCGGCGGTAGCGGAGGCCGTCCGGACGGCGGTGGCCGCGGGCTGGAACCCGACGGCTCCCGGCGCCCCCTTCCGCCTCAGTCTCCGTGAACCATCCGCCTGAAAGAGAGAACCCCCGCCGTGGACATCGCCGTGCAATGGGTCCGAGTGACCTGGACCAAGAGGTCGCGGGGCGCCGAAGCGGCCACGATGCGCAACGCGCTCCCGGTGGCGTTTCCCCTGCCGGACGCGCCGGCGCCGGTCGTCCACGACGTCGTCATGAGCGAGCGCGACGCCTTCGTCGCCCGTGCGTCCTTGCGCGACGGGGCCGACCCGGGCGTACGGCTGCGGGAATCCGGCGGCCGCCTGCTCGTCCAGCCGCCCGCCCTCTCCCTGCTCCAGGCCATGCCCCCGAGACGCCGCCGCCCGCCGGCCGTCCGGCTCGCCCCGGGCCAGTGGCTCCGCTGGCAGCTCAACCACCGCTGCAGCAGCGCGGCGGGCATGGCCGACTGGTTCTACACCCAGAACACCCTGAACATCGCCTACGGCCCCCACACCCCCGACGTCTTCCTGGGCGCCCCTACGCGACACGTCGACGAACGGGGTTATCTGCGCTAGACGGCAACCGGATCCGGCGGAACAAGCACGCCAGGGAACGGGCGCCTATGCGGGTACCGCTGCCGTACCTCGGCGGAACAAGGCGGTCCATAGAAACGTCACGCCGAAGAGCGGTGACTCGGGCGGCTCCTGCCGCATGCGGCGCACTTCCACCTCCGTCAGGTCGGAGAAGATCCAGCGCAGCGACTCGGGCGTATAGGCGAGGCCGCCCTGCAACTCGCGTTCGCGGTAGAGGTCCGCATCGGCGAGCTCCGAGCCCATACCCATCTCTCCGGCGGCGAAGCAGGTGAGCGCGAGGTGGCCGCCGGGGGCCAGAACCCGGTCGAGGAGAGCCAGGTAGCTGACGCGGCGGTGCGGCGGTAGGTGGTGGAAGCAGCCCGAGTCGACGACCAGGTCGTACGGGCCGCTCAACTCGCTGTCGGGGAGGGTGAAGGCGTCACCGTGAAGGAAGCGAACGTCGGCTCCGGCCTTGTCGGCCCGGTCTTTCGCCCAGGCGACTGCCGCGGGGGACAGGTCGACGGCGTCCACCTGGAAGCCGAGCGATGCGAGATACAGCGCATTGCGCCCTGGTCCGCATCCCAGGTCCAGGGCCCGCCCTGGAGCGATCAAACCCTGGTCGAGGTAGGCGGCCAGGTTCTCGTCCGGCTTCGCCACGAAGAAGGGAACGGACCTTGACCGGTCGGCGTAGAAGCGGTCCCAGAAGTCCTGCCCGTCACCGGTCGCCAAGCGGCCGGCCTCGGAACCGGATGTGAAGAACCCGTCCAAGAGTGCGAGAACGTCCTCGATGGTGCGTATGGTCCGGTCCACTCGGCCTCCTTCGACGGAGTTCGACCATAGGAGCCAGGAGGGCGAAATACCAGGTCAGGCGATACGCGGCGACGGCTCGGAGCGCCGCTGAGGCCCTCGAAGCTGACGGGGGAGGGGATTCGCCCCGGGCGCCGGATCCGCACCCGCCCAAGCGTTCCCCAGGTGCCGGGAAGGGGCCTTCCTCAGTTGGGGCCGGAAGTCTATTTCGACGGATTCCAGTAGGGGAGTCGGCTGCCCCGCCCGCGGGCGACTACGCCGGTATCAATCGCCGTCCGTCGTGGATCCGCACGTGCGGGGCGTCGGCGCTGAGCGCGTCCAGTAACCGGACCGCGTACGCTTCGGTCATCGCCGCGGTCACCTCCTCCGGCGCCATCCAGGAGACGGCGACGGACTCGTCCGAGGTGCGTTCGCTGCCGCCGACGGGAGTGCAGCGGAAGACAAGTGCGACGATTCCGCGGGCCATGTTCTTGTAGACGCCGGTGAGCCGCTGCACCTCGACCTCGATGCCGGTCTCCTCCAGTACCTCCCGGCAGGCGCCGGCCTCGGGAGACTCCGCGATCTCCAGTACGCCGCCGGGCAGCTCCCAGTGCCCGTTGTCAGCCCGCCTGATGGCGAGCACGCGCCCGTCCTCCCGCACGACGGCTCCCGCTACCGATACGGAATGGAGTGCCGGGGAGCCGGTACCCGGGTCGGCTGCGCTCATGGGCCCGAGCCTAGGGGAAGCGGCCCTGGTCAGTTGTCGAACTCGTACTCCAGCACGTACGACGCCGCGTCCAGCGTCATCTCGTTGAGTTCGACGGCCCGGCCGCCGTTGGCATACGCCGTGCGGCAGATGAGGATGACGGGAGTGCCGGAACCCAGCCCGAGCCGGTCAGCCTCATCGGCCGACGGCATGCGGCAGCGGATCTCTTCGCGGAAGTGCACGGGCTTGGCGCCGAGTTCCGCCAGGCGTGCGTAGGTACCTCCAGGGCCTGAGTCTTCCTGCGTGATGGCAGACCCGGCTACAAGGGCGGCGGGCAGGTAGGAGGTGGAGAGCAGGACTGGTTTGCCGTCGAGGACGAAGCGCCTGTTTCTCACGCAGACGGCGGTGTCCGACGCCAAATCCAAGGCGATGGCCACGTGTCGTGGCGCCGGCTGCTCGGTGACGTCTACTTGGTCGACTGCGAGGGTGCGGTCCCCGATCTCGCTCGCCCAAATGGAATGTCCTGAGCCCCACATGGCTTCCGCCAGCCGCTGGATGCCTCTCCGCCGGATCGGGCGGAACGAGCGCACAAAGACGCCGGCGCCTTTCCGGGCCTCGACGAGGCCTTCGCTCTGCAGCACTCCGAGTGCCTGGCGTGCGGTCATACGGGCTACGCCATAGGTCGCCATCAGGTCGTTCTCGCCGGGCAGCCGACCACCGGGTTCGTAATCGCCGGCCTGGATCGCCTCTCTCAGTTCTGCAGCGATCCGCTGGTACTTGGGTCGGCGGCCAGTGCCCTGGTCAGCCATTGGGTGATCACCTCGCTCCTCTCTAGACAGCGTAAGGGGCGACCGGCTGCCACTGCGGAAGCGGGGGGTATCCCCGGGCAACGCAGGTTCTCTAGAGATGAGTTGACTTCTCTGAGAGCCGAGCTTCACTTGAGACATCTCTAGAGATGCTCGATGGCGGGGCGGCTCGGGAATTCGGCCTGCCGAAAAGAAAGGGAGGCGTGTAACCGTGACATATCGCGTGGGCGCGTACGTGGTGGACATGCGGGAGGACCGGGTCGCCCAAGTGATCGGGCACCGGGGTTCGCGGGTGCAGGTGCGTGCGCCGGGGGGCGGGGGCGAGTGGGAGGTTCCGGGGCCCTCGCTGCGGCCGGCTATGAGCCAGGAGCGGGAGGCGGTGCGCGTGTTGGCCAATCGGGATCGCGTTCCGCCGCGGAGGGCCTGTGGGCGGTGTGCTGAGTTGGAGGCGGCCTGGCGGGCGGCGTGCGCAGAGACGGGGGAGCGGGCGAACGCGAGCCTCTGGGCGCTGAACCGGTTTCGTCAGCACTGGCGGCTGGATCACGCCGTGTCGGCCGGCAGGTGACCCGGCCGCTCGGGCCGGGGTGTCAGGGCCCCGGCCCGAGCCGCGCAGCGGATTCGCGTCAGCTCACGACCGACGCGCAGGTGGTCGGCTCGGCGTTGGCCGGGTCGAGGAGGTTCGCCACCCAGTGGACGACGATGCGGTCGACGCTGCCGATCGCGATGTGCTCGGAGAAGTCGAGCGGGCAGAGGTCCTGCAGCATGACGTTGCGGACGTTCGGACCCGCCAGGAAGTTCGTGCCGTGCGGCGTGACGACCTGGTCGTACTTGGTGGCGATGACCGAGTACTCGACGCCGGGCATCGTGTCGGGGCTGGAGTTCAGCTTCTTGAGGAAGTCGGAGCCGATGGCCTGGTCGGTCAGGCCCTGGGCCATGCCGCCGAGGGCCTTGCGGGCGCCCGGGACGCTGTCCATCAGCTTGGTCAGCCCCATCATGGTGGTGCCGTGGCTGGAGGGGGCGAGGCCGATGAGGTGGTTGACCTTGCTCGCGCCGCCCAGGAAGTTGATGTAGTAGCGCGGCATCATGCCGCCCTGGGAGTGGCCGACCATGTCGACCTTGTCCACGCCGGTGGCCGCGCGCACCTTGTCGACGAACACCGCGAGCTCCTCGGCCGACTTGTCGATCGGGCCGAGTCCGTAGAGGACGGGCACGCCGCGCAGCTTGCCGTAGTCGAGGGAGAAGACGCAGTAGCCGCGCTTGACCAGGTAGGGCGCCATCACGAGCCAGTTGTCGACGGAGTTGCCGAGCGTGCCGTGGACGAGGACGACGGGCCGCGGGTGGGCGGCGGAGGGCTTGCAGCTGAAGTCGTTCCAGCCGCTGCTGACCGTCGAGGGGCGGTCAGCGGCCGCGGCGGCCGAGGCGGTGGAGCCGACGCCCAGGATCAGGGCAAGAGCTGATAAAAAGGCAAAAAGAGGGCGGAACAGTTTACGGTTTTCGAACATCAGGAACCTCGTGCATAAGGCGGCAGCCGGCACCGGCGCGGCGACCTGTCCGGTCGCGCGCTGACGGCTGTCCGCGGGGGGTTGCGAGTAAGATCATCTAAAAGTTACTCGCAAGTCAAGTAACGGGATCGGAGAGAGTCACAACGGCCGCCGGACGGTGCCCGGCCCCGCGCCGAAAACCCGGCGCGCCGGGCTGACGCCGCGTGCGAGGATGCCGCCATGACCGCCGGCAGCGCCCCTCTCCCCACCCCTCCCGCTCCCCCCGCTTCGTGGACGATCGCCCCCGCGCCCGTCCGCTCTCCCGAAGCCGTGGCCCTGATGCGGGAGTACATGACCGAGGTCGCCGACCGCTGGTTCCTGCTCCACGAAGGCCGCACCACGACGCCGGACGAGGTCGAGGGGTACGTCGCCGAGGAGCCGCACGACGATCTCGCGCCGCCCAGGGGCGTGCTGCTGGTCGCCCGCCGGGAGGGCGAGCCGATGGGGTGCCTGGGGCTGCGGTGGTTCGACCGGGAGCGGGGGACGGCCGAGCTGAAGCGCATGTACGTGCGGCCCGCCGCCCGCGGGCTCGGGGCCGCGCCCGCGCTGCTGGCCGCTGCCGAGGCGACGGCGCGGGAGTGGGGCGCCGCGCGCCTCGTGCTGGACACGCGCAAGGACCTCGTGGAGGCGCGGGCGCTGTACGCACGGCACGGGTTCGTGCCGATCCCGCGTTACAACACCGTGGAGGACAATCCGTACGCTGAGGTGTGGATGGGCAAGGAGCTGCCCGGCGCGGTGCGTTAGCCGGGTGGCGGCTCGCGGAACGCCACCGGCGCGTCGAACGCCGCCCTGCGCGTCGCGCGCCGCAGCGCCTTGAGGACCGTCGGCCCGAGGGCGAGCGTCGCGGTGACCGTCACGACCGCGCGCGGGAGGTCCCAGCCCAGAGACGTGGCCAGGCAGTACGCGGCGAAGCGGGCGAGGTTCTCGGCCAGCGGGTCGCCGGGGACGAAGGAGACGCCCGTGGCGAGCGAGCCGATGTACGGCCAGCCCTGGAGGTTCATCACCGTCCCGTAGCACAGGGACGCCACCGCCCCGTAGCCCGCGAGCATCAGCACCTCGCGGGCGCCCCGCAGCCGGTCCGGGCCGGGCAGCAGGCCCGCGCCCATGGCGACCCATCCCATCGCCAGCATCTGGAACGGCATCCACGGCCCGACGCCGCCCGTCAGCAGCGCCGACGCGAACATCGACACCGAGCCGAGCACGAAGCCGAAGCCCGGGCCGAGGACCCGGCCCGACAGGACCATCAGGAAGAACATCGGCTCGATGCCGGCCGTCCCCGCGCCCAGCGGCCGCAGGGCCGCGCCCGCCGCCGCCAGGACGCCGAGCATCGCGATGGCCTTCGCGTCCAGCCCCGAGTCGGCGATGGCCGCCACGACGACCGCCAGCAGGAGCGGCAGCAGCGCGGCGAACAGCCAGGGCGCGTCCGCGGAGTGCGCGAGCCCGGACGTGGGCGCCGCGAGCAGCGGCCAGCCGAAGGCCATGACGCCGATCGCGGAGACGAGCAGCAGGGCGGCGACGGAGCGGCGGCCCAGGCGGACGGCACGCGTCCGGCGGTCCAGGCGGGCGGCACGGGTCCGGCGGTCCAGGCGGGCGGCACGCGCCTGCCGGTCCGCCGGGGCGGCCGCGCCCGGAGTGCCGTCGGGCGCTGTCGCGGACGGCGGCCGCGTCCCGGCCCCGGCCTCGTCCGGCACGCTGTCGCGGGCGTCGTAGCGCATGCCGTCCCCGGCCTTGTCCGGCATGCCGTCCCGGGCCTCGTCCGGCATGCCGTCCCGGGCCTCGTCCCGGGCCGGGCCCGGGGTCCCGTCCCGCGTCACGACTCCGCCCCCAGCGCGTCCCGCACCTGACCCACCGTGAGCCACCGCTGCGGCGCGAGCACCTTCGCCACCTGCGGGGCGAAGGCCGGGGACGCCACGACCACCTCCGCCGTCGGCCCGTCCGCCACGACCTCGCCGTCGGCGATGACGACGACCCGGTGCGCCAGCTCCGCGGCGAGCTCCACGTCGTGCGTCGCCAGGACGATCGCGTGCCCGTCCGCGGCGAGGCCGCGCAGGATCTCCACCAGGCGGTGCTTGGCCGCGTAGTCGAGGCCGCGGGTCGGCTCGTCGAGGAGGATCAGCGGCGGGCGCGCCGTCAGCACCACCGCGAGGGCGAGCGCGAGGCGCTGGCCCTCCGACAGGTCGCGCGGGTGCGCCGTGCCGGGAACGTCCGGCAGCAGCCCGGAGACCAGCGCCCGGCAGGTGCCCGGCGCGGCGCCCGCGTCACCGTCGGCCGCCGTGCACTCGGCCGCGACCGTGTCCGCGTACAGCAGATCGCGCGGCTCCTGCGGTACGAGGCCGACGTGGCGCAGCAGCTCCGCCGGGGGCGTGCTGTGCGGGGCGGCGCCGCCGACGCGGACGGAGCCCGCAGCGGGCCTGTGCATGCCGACGAGCGTCCGCAGGAGGGTCGATTTGCCCGCGCCGTTGCGGCCCATCAGGGCGACCGTCTCGCCGGAGCGCACCGACAGGTCCACGGCGCGCAGCGCGACCAGCCGGTCGTGCCGCACGGCGAGACCGGTGACGGCCGCGGCGGGGGCCGGGTCGGCCTCGGTCGTACGGCGGGCCCGGCGCAGGAAGCCGGTGCGGCGCGGTGCGGCGGCGGCCTTGGGCGCGTCCGGCGCGTCCGCGGTGGCCCGGGCGGCCTGCGCGGCTTCCGCGGGCGGCGGGGGCAGCGGCGCCAGCCGCTCCCGCAGCGGAGCCGCCCGGCGGCGGGCGTCCCGTACGGACAGCGGGAGAGGCGACCAGCCGGCCAGGCGGCCGAGGTCCACCACCGGCGGGTGGACCGGCGACACCGCCATGACCTCGGCCGGCTCGCCGATGACGGGAGCCTGCCCGGGGCCGGGCAGCAGGATGACGCGGTCCGCGTACTGCACGACCCGCTCCAGCCGGTGCTCGGCCATCAGGACCGTGGTGCCCAGGTCGTGGACCAGCCGCTGCAGCACGGCGAGCACCTCCTCCGCCGCGCCCGGGTCCAGGGCGGACGTCGGTTCGTCCAGGACCAGCACCTTCGGGTGCGCGGTCAGCACCGAGCCGATGGCCACGCGCTGCTGCTGCCCGCCGGAGAGCGTGGCGAGGGGGCGGTCGCGCAGGGCGGCCAGGCCCAGCAGGTCGAGGGTCTCCTCGACGCGGCGCCGCATGACCTGCGGGGGGATGCCGAGGGACTCCATGCCGTAGGCGAGCTCGTCCTCGACGGTGTCGGTGACGAAGTGGGCGAGCGGGTCCTGGCCCACGGTGCCGACGACGTCGGCGAGTTCGCGCGGCTTGTGGGTACGGGTGTCGCGGCCGGCCACGGTGACGCGGCCGTGCAGGGTGCCGCCGGTGAAGTGCGGGACGAGGCCGCTGACGGTGCCGAGGAGGGTGGACTTGCCGACGCCGGACGGGCCTACGAGGAGGCAGAGTTCGCCTTCGGGGACGGTGAGGTCGACGCCTCGGAGCGAGGGCGCCTCGGTGTCGTCGTACGTGACGGACACGTTCTCGAAGCGGATCACTGGGGCTCCTGGAGGTGGGTGGTGTTGGCGGGTCCGGCACCGCCGGGATCCCCGGCGGGGGTTGCGCGCCGCCGCGGCGGAGGGAGACGCCCCGGCCCCGCCCTGTCACCGTCTCCCGGGGCTGCGCCCCGGCCCCCGGCGGAGGCGGCCGGCGCGACGAACGCCGGCAGCAGGCCCAGCAGGATCGACGCCGCCGGCCACAACGGCAGCCGTGGCGCCGTCAGCGGCACCGCCGGCGGGTGCAGGACGCCCGGCGCGTAGGAGTTCGCCCAGATCATGAGGGCCGCGACGGCCACGCCCGACCCCGACACGAGCCACGCGCGCACGCCCCACCGGTCGGGCCGGTAGCGCGTGCGGACCGTGCGGCGGCCGCCCAGCCACAGGCCCGCGAGGGCCGCGGCCAGACCGGCGAGCAGCACGGGCATCCCGTACCCCGAGCCCTGGTCGGCGAGCAGCCCGTACGTGCCCGCGCAGACGCCCATGAGGCCGCCCAGCGTCAGCGCGCTCGTCGTGCGGCGCACCGCGCGCGGCACCCGGGCCGTGCGTCCGTAGCCGCGCGCGTCCATGGAGGCCGCCAGCGCCACCGAGCGCTCCAGGGCGCCCTCCAGCACCGGCAGCCCGACCTGGAGGAGGGCGGCGGGGCCGCGGTCGGGGCGGCCACGCAGGCGGCGGGCGGCGCGCAGCCGCTGTACGTCGGCGACTAGGTTCGGCGCGAACGTCATGGCGACGACGACCGCGACCCCCGCCTCGTACAGCGCCCCCGGCAGGGACTTCAGCAGCCGCGCCGGGTTGGCGAGCGCGTTCGCCGCGCCCACGCAGACCAGCAGCGTGGCCAGCTTCATGCCGTCGGCCAGGGCGAAGACCAGCCCCTCGGCCGACACCCGGCCGCCGATGCGCACCCCGCGCGCCCAGTCCGGCAGCGGCACTTCCGGCAGGGTGACGAGGACGTGCGTGCCCGGGATGGGAGAGCCCAGCACGACCGCGAAGACGAGCCGGATGCCGATCACCACCAGGCCGAGCTTGAGGAAGGCCCCGTACGAGCGGGCCCACGGCGCGTCCGTACGCCGCGCGGCCACGACGTAACCCGCGACGGCGATCAGCAGACCGAGCAGCAGGAAGTTCGTCGTGCGCGAGGCGGCCGCGGCCAGGCCCAGCGCCCACACCCACCAGGCGCCCGCGTGGAGCGCGGAGGCGCGTGCGGTCAGCGGCGCGCCGCCGGCACCCGTACCGGAGGCACGTGCGGCCGGCGGCTTCTTCCCGTCCCTCATCCGCGGCGTCGGCGGGCCTGCCAGAAGGCCGCGGCGCCGAGGACGACCACGGCGGCGATGCCGCCGATCAGACCGGCCGACGGCACACCGTCACCACTGCCGCCGTCGCCCTCGTGTGCGGAATCCGGCCGCGCGCTCGCCGTCCCCTCGTCCTTCTTCCCGTCCTTCTTCGTTCCGTCCTTCTTCGTCGCGTCGACCTGTTCGCCGCAGCCCGTCCGCGGGTAGCCGGCGATGGCGCACAGCAGCGCGGCGGAGTCGTAGCGCAGGGGCCTCGCGACCTCGGCGAGCGCCTCGCCCGCCGTCGCGTCCTCCCCGACTCGGGCGCATACGGAGCGGGCCGCGGGCGGCCTCTCGCCGCCGGGGGCGTCCGCGGGCGTGCCGAAGTCGAGGATGACGGCGACGCGCTTCTTCCCGTCCTCCGCGGGCGTACGGTCGCAGACCGCCCCGAAGTCCGCCGCGGCGCGCGGCCTGGCGGCGTCGGAGGAGTCCGCGCTGACCGCGAACCGGAACCCGACCACGTCCCCGTCGCCGGGCCGCGCCGTGCCCGGCCCCTGCGTCGCGTACGCCCACTGGCCGCCGGAGCCCTGCCAGAACGACCAGTAGCGGTAACCGGTGGCGGCCTGCGCCGGGGCGGCGCCGAGCAGGGCGACCAGGGTGAACAGGACGGCGGCCGCGCCGCCGCGCGTCACGGCGGCTCGCGTCACAGCTGCTGCTTCTTCTTGCGGCCGCTGATCAGGAAGCCGATGCCGGCGCCGAAGGCCAGGCCGACGCCGACGATCCACCACACGTTGACGGTGACGCCGCCGTCCTTCTTCTCGTCCTCCTCGGTCATGCCGCCCGTGGCCTTCTTCTCCGGCTCCGGGCCCGTCGCGTTCAGCTGCGCCACCAGGTCCGTGCCCGCGAAGTCGCGCGGGTTGCCGCCCGCGGCGCGCGTGGCGAGGATCAGCTTGGCGAGCCGGCCGGGCTGGCCCTTGGCCCACTCGGCGGTGCCGCTCTCCTTGGACTGCAGCCACTTCAGGGGCTTCTCGGCGGCGGCGCGGTGGCCGCCGGCGGCGAGGGCGAGGGCGGCGTCGGCCGTGTTGCCCTGGTCGGGCTTGGCGGGGGCGCCGGGCATGGACGGCAGGAGGTAGCCGCCGTTCTTGTCCAGGGCGGCCACGAGGTAGCCGTCCACGGCCTCGGCGGCCGCCGCGGCGTCCTTCGGCCCGGCCTTGTCGCCTTCCGCGTCGCCGGAGCACTCCAGCGCCTTGACGGGCCGGTCGGCGTCCTGCTTCGGGGGCCCGGCGAGGAAGCCCTTGCCGAGCGTGGCGAGCGCGGCGGCGGCGCTGGCGAGGTTGTCGGCGCGCAGGCCCTTGTCGTCCTTCAGGTACGCGAACGCGCCGCGCTCGCCCTCCGCGGCGTCGCAGCCGAGCTGGAAGCCCAGCAGCGTCTCGACGGGGTTCTTGCCGCCCTTGGCGGCCTCCTTGGCCGGGTCCTGGCCGGCCGCCGCGAAGGCGCCGAGGGCGATGGAGGTGGAGTTGGCGTCGGTCGGGCTGCCGGCCTGGTAGCCCCACCCGCCGTCCTCGTTCTGGTGGGCCTTGAGCCAGTCCAGGCCCTTCTTGACCGCCTCAGAGCGCCCGCCGGCGGCCGCGAGGCCCTGCACGGCCGCGGCGGTGGTGTCCGTGAACTCGTCCTTCTTCGGGTCGCAGGCCTTGCTCGTGTCGGCCCGGTAGCCGGGGAAGCCGCCGTCCGCGCACTGCTGGCCCGCGAGCCAGTCCACCGCCGCCTTGGCGGGGGTGACGCCCGTGGCGCTCTGCGCCACGAGGGCCAGGGACTGCCGGAAGACGCCGTCGAACTTGGGGTCGGCCGTGCCGTAGAGCCCCGGCGCCGGGGACGGTGAGCCGTCGGCGAAGGCGGCGGGGGCCGCGGCCGCGGCCAGGGCGGCGGCGGTGGCCAGGGCCGCGGCGCCGCGGCGCGCGTGGACGGCGAGGGAGGGGGCCATGGGTCGAGCCTCTCGGGGT